>NZ_JAGQBY010000064.1:0-16298 GCF_024345875.1 Synechococcus sp. EJ6-Ellesmere | reverse complement strand
GAGCGGTGGCCGTGGTGGCTCTGAGTCTGTATGCCCTCTTCAACACGGCCACGTATGCCCTGATTCCCGTCACCCTCCCCCTGCCGGGGATTGCCGGCTTCATCCTCTCGATCGGCATGGCGGTGGACGCCAACGTGCTGATCTGCGAGCGGGTCAAGGAGGAGCTGCGCTCGGGCAACACCCTGATCCGCTCGATCGACAGTGGCTTTTCCCTGGCCTTCTCCTCGATCCTGGATGGCCACGTCACCGGGCTGATCAGCTGCATCGCCCTTTTTGCCCTCGGAACGGGCCTGGTCAAGGGCTTTGCCGTGACCCTCGGCATCGGCCTGCTGCTCAGCCTGTTCACCGCCCTGTCCTGCACCCGCGTACTCCTGCGCCTGATGATGAGCTACCCGACCCTGCGGCGCCCCGGTTACTTCCTGCCCAGCCGTCAGCTGCCCTCGCCAGCCGCCTGAGCAACCCATGACCCCCACCCCATCTGAATCGGCAGCGTTGCCGCCGATCCAGTACTTCCGCATCACCCGCCACCGGCACATCGCCTGGTGGGGCTCGGCTGTGGCCTGTCTGATCAGCCTGATCGGCATCGCCCTGTGCTGGCTCAACCCCGCCATCGGCGCCCCGCTCAAGCCCGGCCTCGACTTCACCGGTGGCACCCGCATCCAGTTGGAGCGGGCCTGCGACCCCAACTGCTCAGCGATCACCGTGCCCCAGGTGGCCGAGCGACTCGACGGCCTGAAGCTGCCCGATGAGGGTGGTGCGGCTGCGCCAGGCCTGCGGGGCGCACCGGTGCAGGTGCTGGATCAGGGGCGCTCGATCGAGCTGCGCCTGCCGAGCCTCAGCGCCGAGCAGGGCAACGCTGTGATCAGCCAGCTGGCTGGCAGCCTGGGGCCGTTCAAGGACGGCGGAACCTCGGTGGACACCATCGGCCCCACCCTCGGCGCCCAGCTGCTGCGCAGCAGCCTCCTGTCCCTGCTGGTGAGCTTCGCGGCCATCGCCCTCTACATCACCCTTCGCTACGACAGGGTCTTCGCCTTCCTGGCGATCCTCTGTCTGGCCCACGACGTGCTGATCACCACCGGGCTGTTCGCCTGGCTCGGGCTGCTGCTGGGGATTGAAGTGGATTCCCTCTTCGCCGTGGCGCTCATCACCGTAGCCGGGTATTCCGTCAACGACACCGTGGTGGTGTTCGACCGGATCCGCGAACAGAAAACAAGCCTGGGGGCCTTCCCCTTCAGTGATCAGGTGGATGTGGCCGTCGATGCCACCCTGACCCGCTCTCTCTACACCTCACTCACCACGCTGCTGCCCCTGCTGGGGATCCTGTTCTTCGGCGGCAGCAGTCTGTTCTGGTTCTCCGTGGCGCTCACCGCCGGCATCAGTGTCGGCAGCTGGTCGAGCATCGGCGTGGCCCCCACCCTGCTGCCTCTGCTCAGCGGCAAGGGCTTCGTGGAATCACCTCAAGAGGATGGGTCGGCCCCTGCCGGCGTGGCTTGATGCGGCGCTTCCCGCCGTTCATCCCGGTACTGCTGGCTCTGTTGGCGCTGGGGGATCTGATGACGGAACTGCGGCTGCTGGCCGACCACTTCACCTGGTCGTCACTGGTTTCGGCCACCCAGCAGCACCCCCTGGCCGTGGTGGTGCTGCTGCTCACCCCCAGCCTGATCAAGCACTACCGCTGATCAGAAGTCAGGTCCAACGGTCCATCACCTGTTCCACCAGCACCCGCTGGAAGACCACCTGCAGCACCACCACCAGCGGCAGGGCGAGCAGCACCCCCGGCAGCCCCAGCAGGGCACCGAGGCTCAGCTGGGCCATCAGGGCCACGGTGGGCAGCAGGTTGACCGTGCGGCTGAGCAGAAGCGGGGTGAGCACGAAAGCTTCGGCGTTCTGCAGCATCAGGCGCAGCACCAGCACCTGCGCCACCTTGGCCGGGGAGATCAGCAGGGCCACCGCCAGAGGCAGGGCCGTGGCCACCGTCGGGCCGATCGTGGGTACGAAGGTGAGCAGACCGCAGACCAGTCCACTCAGCAGGGCCAGAGGCACCTTCAGCAGCGCCAGGCCCGCCCAGGTGAGCAGGAACACCGTCACCGCCGAAATGGTCATCCCCGCCAGCCAGCCGCCGAGAGCCTCGCGTGCCTCCAGCATCAGCCGCTGGTGAGGCCTGGGATCCAGGGCCAGCAGAATCGCCAGCAGCTCCATCAGCAGGATCGGAATGGTGGAACTGGCGGCGCCCCCCGCCACCCCCAACAGCTGGGTTCCCAGGGGCTGAAGCTTGTCCCAGGTGGCCAGCTCCAGCAACCGCTCCTCGAAGCTGCGAAAAGCCATCGAGCCGCCGGCCAGATCGCCGAGCCGTTGCAACAGCACCGGCAACAGCTGGGTGAATTGATTGGCCTGCTGCAACACCTCTGGCAGCAACAGCACCGACACCTTCCAGCCCACCAGCACCAGGGCCACGATCACCAGGGCCACGGCGCTGGGCCGGTTCAGGGGCAGCCGTCGGCGCAGCAGACTCACAGGCACATCCAGCGCCACGGCCAGAACCACGGCCCCGAAGAGCACCAGCAGCACCCAGCGCAGTTCCCACACCAGCAGGGCCAGCAGCACAAGGGAGAGGGTCCCCAGCAGGGCGCGGCCGTTCATGGAGACAATCGCTGGCGCTTCCAGGGATCAAGGATGTCGTGGATGAGCACCTCACGCACAATCACCTGGACGCAAACCGCCATCGGCAGGGCCAGCAAAAGGCCCAGCGGACCGAAAATCACGGTGAACAGAAACTGGGCGGTGAGGGTGAGACCGGGCAGCAGCCGAAGCTTGGCGTGCATCACCGACGGGGTGATCACGTAGCTCTCCAGATGCTGCACCACCACGTAGAGCCCCAGAACTGCCAAGGCTTTCCAGGGGGCGTCGAGCAGAGCCACCGACATCGGAAAGGTGGTGCTCAGGGTGGGACCCACCGTGGGAATCACGTTGAGCCGGCCTGCCGGCGAGGCGTTGGCCACCACCCGCTCCACCCCCAGCAACGACAGGCCCACGCCCGCCAACAGGGCCACGCACACCGAGCTGATCGCCACTCCCACCATCCAGTCGCTCAGGGCCGCTCCGCAGAGGTCGAGCACCTGGCGCAGGCGCCGGCGGTAGAAGGAGGGGGCCAGCAGCACCAGCACATCGCGGTAGGCGGTGGGCTGCACGGCCAGCATCAGACTCATCGCCAGGACGAACACCAGTTGCAGGGTGCCGCTGCCCAGGTTGCTCGCCAGACCCAGCAGCCGCAGGGCGCCGCCCCCCAGGCCACCGGCCAGCACATCCGGGCTGGGACCCCTGGCCGGCCAGAGCTGCTGAAGCCACTCCAGCGATCCGTCATGGCGGCCATAGAGCACCCGGCTCACGTTGGCCAGCACCCGGCGGGCCAGAGCGATCAGCACATCCGCCGCATCGGGCAGCTTGGCCAGCAGCTCGGCGAACTGCTCCACGAAGGGAGGGATCAGCACCACACCGCCCACCACCACCACCAGGGCCACGGCCCCCAGGCTGATGGTCAGGGCGAGGGGCCTGGAGCAGCCCAGCCGCCCGCGCACCACCCCCACCAGGGTGCAGATCGCCATGGCCAGCACCACGGCAGCGAAGAGCTGCAGCAGTAATCCCCGCAGGCTCCAGAGAAGGGCAACGGCGGCGATGATCGCCGCCAGGCCAAGCCATTGGCCGAATTTCAAGCGCCTTCGGGCTCGCCCTCAGCGGCCGGGTCGGGGCTGGCTCCATCGGCCTCGGAGTCCCCATCCTTTTCTGCGAAACCGAGACCATGGCCGGCGGCGTAGCGCTCGGCGAAACGCATGAACCGGTCGAAATCCGCTTCCGTCTTCCAGGTGTACGTGGCCTCGAGGGCGCTGGGTTTGCCGTTCACGAACCTGGCCTTCACCTCCCGGGTCACCAATTCACCCTCTTCGTCGAGCAGGAACATCCCGGTGATGTCGCCCATGGCTTCAGGAGCGAGCGCCTGGGGTTGCTCGAACACAAAGAGGGCCTGGCCAGTTCGTCCATCGCGGGAGCGGGTCAGACGGATATCGGGAATCACGGGCTCGTCCACCCCGCGGAAGAACTGAATGGCCGTCATCGGGGAGGGGCAAAGTTCGATCCTAAGCAGACCCTCTGATCGCGCCTTCACAGTTCACATGAGCTTGATCCTCCACGGCTCAGGAGCAAAGTGGCGGAGCGCCCCTCGTCCCAGTCATGGAGGTCGAGGGAGCGATGGGCGGAGCCGGGCTCCGGTCGCTTGCGCTGACGCTCCAGCTCGTGGTCGTAACAGCGGTCGTAGTAGTCGAGCATCCAGCGGCAGGCCTCGCTCCAGTCGCGTCGCTCGATCGCCGCCAGTGCCTCCTGGGTGCGGACCGGTCCCAGCCGCCGCGCGATCCTCCGGGTGGCCTCCGCCAGGTCATCGGGCTCCTGAACCCCATAGACCGCCACCAGCCGGCGCAGCCGTTCACCCAGGGGCCTGCGGATCTCCAGCACCGGAGCAGCCTGCATCTGCCGCCAGAGCCCTGCCGGGATGCGGCATCGCCCCACCTGGGCACTTTCAGCCTCAAGCCAGATCGCACCGGCCCCAGCGCAGGCGGCAAGGGCCGCCGCCAGGCGGTTCTCGTAGTGCTCGTTGCTGGGCTGGGGCGGCAGCCCGAGGCCACCGAAGCTGCTGCCGCGGTGGTGGGCCAGTCCCTCGAGATCGACCACCGCCACCCCGCGGCGGGCCAGCTCCAGCAGCAGGTCGGTCTTGCCGGTGCCGGTGCGCCCGCCCAGCAGCCTCAGGGGCCAGGGGCGCTCGAAGCTGGCCAGCACCCAGCGGCGGTAAGCCTTGTACCCCCCCTCCAGCAGCTGCACCGGCAGCCCCAGGGTTTCGGCCAGCCAGCCGATGCTGGCGGAGCGCATGCCGCCACGCCAGCAATGGATGCGCAGGGGCCCACCGCCGGCGGTTTGATGGTGCGCGAGCAGACCATCGCCGAGGGCCGCCAGCTTCGGGCCCACCAGCGCCAGCCCCGTTTGAACCGCCTGCTGGGAGCCCCGCTGCTTGTAGGTCAGGCCCACCTCGGCCCGCTCAAGGTCGCTGAACAGGGGCAGGTTGAGAGCTCCGGGAATGTGCCCCTGGGCGAACTCCGCCGGGCTGCGCACATCCAGCAGTGCTCCTTCGCCCGCCAGGAAGGCGTCGATCGCCAGCCACGACGCCATCGCGCCCCACCTCCACGGACCTTGCCTGACATAGTGGGCCCACGCCGGCCCGGCTCAGGCCCGCCGAACTTCATGCTTTCCGGTCCACCCGCTTCCGCCACGGCCAGCGCCGAACAGCTGCTCGAGCGTTTCAGCTCCAGCTCCCCGCGCCAGCGGCGGAGCCTGCTCCCCCAGATCGAGGCCCGCTCCCAGGAGCTGCGTCCTTTGTTGCTCGATGCCCTCAGCCGCCACGATCCCGACAGCGACGACTGGATCGCCGGCCTCTGGGTTCAGATGCTTCTGGCCGAGAACGACAGCCTCAGGGAGGCCTTGCTCGAGGGCCATCCAGGAGGATGGCTGAACGTTGCCAGTGCCGATGGCATCGCCTACGCCCCCCTGCAGGAGGCCCTGGCCGAGGGCTCGTTCGAGCTGGCGGATCGCATCACCAGCGAGGTGCTCCGACAACTGGCCGGAGCTGAAGCGGTCCGGCGCGGCTACGTCTACTACAGCGAGGTGGCTCCCATGCCCAGCCTCGATCTCACCAGCCTCGATCGGCTCTGGGTCTCCTACTCCCGGGGCCGCTTCGGGTTTTCCGTCCAGGGGCGGCTGCTGAGAGCCTGCAACGGCCGCTGGGACCAGCTCTGGCCCAGGTTGGGCTGGAAGAGCGAGGGCACCTGGACCCGTTACCCCAGTGCGTTCCAGTGGAACCTGGAGGCGCCGGAGGGACACATGCCGCTGATCAACCAGTTGCGCGGGGTGCGCCTGATGGATGCCTTGCTCAATCACCCGGCTGTGCAACAACGAATCAGCACCGGCTGAGCCTGGGGAGGCCCGGAGCGTTAGGGTCAAATTGAGCCGTGAATGGTGTGGATGCTTCGGCGCCTGATCAGTCCGCTGCGGTGGACCGACTTCATCACTCCCTCCACGCTTCAGTTAGCCCCCCTGCTGGAACTGCTGCTGGAGCCGATGGCCACGGCAGCCAACCTGGCGGAGTTGCAGCTCGGCCTGCAGGAGGCCTTGGTGAATGCGGTGCGGCACGGCAACGGCGGCGACCCACGCAAATGCCTGCGCATCCGCCGCATCCTCACCCCCAACTGGGTGATCTGGCAGATCCAGGACGAGGGCCGCGGGGTACCGGTCTGTGCTCGCTCCAGCGTCCTGCCCGAGCGCAGCGATGCCTGCTGCGGCCGGGGCTTCTTCCTGATTCACCACTGCTTCGATGACGTGCGCTGGAGCGAGCGGGGCAACCGCCTTCAGCTGGCGGCCCATCGGCACCGGGCCTGAGCCGGCTGGCCTGGCCTCCGAGGATTGAAGACTGGTTCAGTGGCCGTGGCTGGGGCAGCCGGGATCACGCAGGTCTCCCTTCAACCAGGCCAGACCGTGCTCCAGCAGTTCGATCGCCCGCTCCTGGGCGTCACCCTCGAGGCGCTGGGGGGGGCTGTCCTCCGCAAGCAGATGGACCAGGGCCGCCGCCACCTGCTCGGCCGCGCGCCTGGGTTTGTGGCCTTTCTGGGCATGCCAGTCGCGTCCATCGATGGCCAGGAGCCGCTGCAGCTCCTCCGCCAGCTCACGGCTGGTGGCCGGCCAGGTCTGGGGAGATCCACTCCGCGTGGCGGCAGCGGGCGCTGAGGAAAGCGGCACTGGACGGGAGACATCGTGGGGATCCATCCTGACGCGATGGCCAACCCTTCGCGGCGTCGACCGCGGCGCCGATCCTCCCGTTCGCTCAACCGGCCGCCCAGCCGGGGCTCCGGTTGGCTGCATGGACTATCAACCCTGCTCACCGTGGCGAGCCAGGGAGAGAGGCTGGCGGCCCAGGAGCGCTCCAGCCCTGCGGAACTCTCCTGCTCAGGGAGGCGGTTGAGCCAGCGACTCGAGCTGGGTCAGCGACTGCTGGATCCCCTGCCGGCTCCCTTGCGGGGCGGCCGTTGGCAGGACCAGGTGCTCTGGCAGGCCCTGCGCTGGGGCGGGGCCGGGCTGATCCTGGCCTGGTGGCTGCTGCGCTAGGCGGCCAGCACCAGCTCGGAGACCTCCTCGATCACGTCGACCAGATAGGGACTGCCCTCGGCGAAAAGGCCACCACTGGCGAAGAGGACTTCCTTGGTGGGAGCCGGCAGCGGGTGCTGCAACTGGCTGCTCCGCCAGGAGTGGTACAACGAGCGGCGGCGGCGGTCTTCCTGGAGCACGAGCCTGTCGGCACCCGAACGCGGACTCTCACCCGCCAGCAGGGGGGTGCGCAGGCGAATGCCAAAACCGTGGGCTTCGATCTGGACATGTCCTTCCATCAGAACCGTCTGAAAGGACCAGCCTTGTAACCAGCGCAGATGAAAGGGATTGGACATCAGGCGAAACACCCAAGAACAACGAAAACCTATTCACATTCGGCAAAACCTGCTGGGATCTGGCGGTCGATGTGCTGCTGCGCTGACGCCCTCAGGCCAAAGGCTTGGTGGCGGACCAGACCCGGGTCATGAAATGGGACTGGGCGCTGATCCCAGCGAAGCCGGCCTGAACCAGGCGCGCTTCGATGTCATCGGCGATGTAATCGCGGTAATAGGGCTCGTGGAAGGCCCGGCGGAAGTTCTCCAGTACCGCAGAGAACTCGGGGGAATCAGCCAGCTGGATTGAATCGGCCAGCACCAGCACACCGCCTGGCTCGATCACCCGGAAGCACTCCTGCAGAACGTTCTGGCGGGCTTCGGCGGGGAGCTCATGGAAGAGGAACACACAGCTCACCGCCTGGAAGGTGGCATCAGCGAAGGGCAGCGACTCGGCATTTCCCTGCACCAGCTGGGGCAGCTCCCCCGGCAACTGGCTGAGGCAACGGTTGGCTTCACGCAGGTACGACGCCGAGAGGTCAAGGCCCACCAGCTGGATCTCCCCAAGGCCACCGCGCAGTTGACGCAGAGTGCGGCCGGTACCGGTGGCCACATCCAGAAGGCGCAGCTGGCCAGGGGAGCGCTGGGCGAAGGCCCGCAGCCCCCGCCTGAGGGGGGCGATCAGGCGGCGGCGCATCGCATCGGCGCTGCCGTTGAAGAGGATTTCGACCTGAAGGTCGTAGAGCGCCGCGGAATGGTCGCTCAGATAGCCATCGGTCTGATGATGGAAATTCTGCAGGTAATAGGAGGGGTAGTCCTCGGGGCGCACATCCCGGGGCAGATCCCTCACCTTGCGCTGGGTGCGGCGGTTCCACTGACGGGGGGTGTCCAGCCAGACCAGGGGATAGCGGGCCGCCCAGTCGAGCCAGGGGGCATCGAAAAGGAGGGAGGGGGGATAAAGGCCGCTCTCAGCGTCCTGCCAGTCGGTCTCCAGCAACCGGTCCATGGAGGCCTTGAGGGCCAGGCTCATCTGCGCGGGCACCGGCACCGTCTGGGGAGCGCCCTGGGGATCGACCAGGCGCATCAGCCGACCGCCCAGCTCCTTGTGGGCCAGACCCATGATCGTCTTGCCCTGCTGCAGGGCCTGGTAGGCGAACTTGCTGACGGTGTCGGGCATGGGGTGCCGGTGGAGAGGCGGCGCGCAAGGCCCTCCATTTCAGCTGATCCGCCTGGCAGCCGCGAGGCTCAGCCGTCGTAATAGAGGCTGAACTCGTAGGGATGGGGCCGTTGCCGCAGCTGCTGCACCTCCTCGGATTTAAGGGCGATCCAGTTGCTGATGAAGTCTTCGCTGAACACCTCCCCGGCCAGCAGATACTCGTGGTCGGCCTCGAGGGCGGCCAGCACGCCCTCGAGGGAGGAGGGCACCGTGGCGATCTGCTCCAGATCTTCAGGGGGCAACTCGAACAGGTCAAGGTCCATCCCGTCGCCCGGGTCGATCTGCTGACGGATGCCATCCAGGCCAGCCAGGAGCATGGCGGAGAACGCCAGATAGGGATTGGCCATGGCATCGCCGCTGCGGAACTCCAGGCGCTTGGCACGGGGGTTTTCACCGCTGAGGGGAATGCGCACGGCAGCTGAGCGGTTGCCCTGGGAATAGACCAGATTCACTGGTGCCTCGAAGCCCGGCACCAGGCGTTTGTAGCTGTTGGTGGTGGGATTGGTGAAGGCCAGGAAGCTGGGGGCATGCCGCAGCAGTCCCCCGATGTACCAGCGGGCCGTCTGGGAGAGATCCGCGTAGGTGCCCAGTCCGAAAAACAGCGGTTGACCGTCCCTCCAGAGGCTCTGGTGCACGTGCATGCCGCTGCCGTTGTCGGCGAACACCGGCTTGGGCATGAAGGTGGCGGAGCGCCCGTACTTGCGGGCCACATTGCGCACCACGTACTTGTAGATCATCACGTTGTCGGCCGCGCTGATCAGCTCGGCGAACCTGATGCCCAGCTCCTGCTGGCCAGAGGCCGCCACTTCGTGGTGATGCTTCTCGATCGGCACCCCCAGCTGACCCATGGTCAGCAACATCTCGCTGCGGATGTCCTGGAAGGTGTCGCTTGGGGGGACGGGGGAATAGCCCTCCTTCGCGTTCATCTTGTAGGCCAGATTGCCGCCCTCCTCCAGTCGGCCGCTGTTCCAGGGGGCTTCTATCGAATCGACGCTGTAGAAACTGCCTCCCTCGCTGGAGCCGTAGCGCACGTCTTCGAACAGGAAGAACTCCAGCTCAGGTCCGAAGTAGGCCGTGTCGGCCAGGCCCGTGCCGGCCAGATGAGCCAGGGCCCGCTGGGCCAGCGACCGGGGGCAACGCCCATAGGCCTCGCCGCTGCGGGGCTCCTGAATCGAGCAGATCAGGCTGAGGGTCTTGTGGCGAAGAAAGGGATCAATCCAGGCGGTGGCCGGATCGGGCACCATCACCATGTCCGATTCATTGATCGCCTTCCAGCCCCTGATCGAGGAGCCATCAAAGGCCAGGCCGCTCTGAAACGACTCCTCATTCAGCAGGTCCGTGCAGACGGTGAGGTGCTGCCATTGGCCATGGAGATCGGCGAATTTGAGGTCAATCAGCTCAATGCCCTCGTCCCTGATCCGACGAAGCAGGTCCTGGGCTGGGTTGGCCATGGGGGAAGAGAAAGGCGGAAGGGAGGAAGGAAGGCCGGTGGCAGCCGCAGACAGCCGCGGGATCGATGCTTGGGGAGGTCCCGCTGGCCTTTGGTGCCCGTTGTAACCCTCGCCCAGGGCCGGGCCATGGGGGTGCCGCTGGCCAGGCCTGCGTAACGGTGTCTGTCAGAAGCGCCAGATTCCATGTCTGGACAGGGATCTTGCCAATCTTGGGTGCTAGCTTCCGCACCAGGTGGGACGATCTCAACGTCATACGCGATGCCATTACCGGTCTGATCGGCCGGTATGACCAGCTGGGGCGCTATCTCGATCGGGACGCGATCGATCGGATCGCCACCTACCACTCCCAGACTGAAGTACGGCTGGCAGCGGTGGAACTGATCAACCGGGAAGCGGCAGAGATCGTCCGGGATGCCAGCCGTCGGCTGTTCGAGCAGGATCCGGAACTTCTCCTCCCCGGCGGTAATGCCTACACCACCCGACGGCTGGCCGCCTGCCTGCGGGACATGGATTATTTCCTGCGCTACGCCAGTTATGCGCTGGTGGCGGACGACCCCACCATCCTCAACGAGCGCGTTCTCAACGGCCTCGACGACACCTACAAGAGCCTGGGGGTCCCCACCGGTCCCACAGTGCGCAGCATCGTGCTGTTGGGAGAAGTGCTGGCGGAGCGGCTTTCGGAAGCGGGGCTGGAGCCTGGGACTCTGATCAGCGCTCCGTTCGAGCACATGGCCCGCGGTCTGGGCGACACCAATGTCAGGGCACGCTGAGGCCTTTTTGCTCACTGCTTAGGCTGACGTTCATCGATCCTTAGTTGCGCTGCAGGCCTTGGTCACCCTGTCTTCCTCCCCCTCCACCGCCGCGGCGGGCACCGTGAGCGATCGTCATCGCCTGCGGCTGGGGCCGATCGCCACCCCGGACCGGCTGCTGCTCGGTCCAGGGCCGTCGAACGCCCACCCCACGGTCCTGAAGGCCCTCAGCCGCACCCCGATCGGCCACCTCGATCCGCTCTACATCGAGCTGATGGGAGAGGTGCAGGATCTGCTGCGCTACGCCTGGCAGACCGAGAACCGTCTCACCATTCCCATGAGCGGCACCGGCAGTGCCGCCATGGAGGCGACCCTGGCCAACACCGTCGAGCCTGGCGACAAGGTGCTGGTGGCGGTGAAGGGCTACTTCGGCCTGCGCCTCGTCGACATGGCCGGGCGCTACCGGGCTGAGGTGGCCACGATCGAGCGGCCCTGGGGAGAGGCCTTCACCCTCGAAGAGATCGAGCAGGCCCTGGCCAGTCACCGTCCAGCGATCCTGGCGATGGTTCACGCGGAAACCTCCACCGGTGTCTGCCAGCCGATGGAAGGAATCGGCGAGCTTTGCCGCCGCTACGACTGCCTGCTGCTGCTCGACACGGTCACGTCCCTCGGGGCCGTGCCCCTGCACCTCGACGCCTGGGGTGTCGACCTGGCCTACAGCTGCAGCCAGAAAGGCTTGAGCTGTCCTCCGGGCCTCGGCCCCTTCACCATGGGGGAGCGGGCTGAGGCCAAGTTGGCAGCCCGCAGCAGCAAGGTACCCAACTGGTATCTGGATGTCTCACTGCTCAACCAGTACTGGGGCAGCAACCGTGTTTATCACCACACTGCCCCGGTGAACATGAACTTCGGCATGCGCGAAGCCCTGCGGCTGCTTGCCGAAGAGGGCCTGGAGAACGCCTGGAGCCGACACCGCAGCAATGCCGAGCGCCTCTGGGCGGGCCTGGAGCGCCTTGGCCTCGAGCTGCACGTGCCTGAGCATCTGCGCCTGCCCACCCTCACCACGGTGCGCATTCCCGAGGGGATCGATGGCAAAGCCTTCTCGCTTCACCTGCTCAACACCCACGGCATCGAGGTGGGCGGTGGCCTCGGCGCCCTCGCCGGCAAGGTCTGGCGGATCGGCCTGATGGGCTACAACAGCCAGCCGGAGAACGTCGATCTGCTGCTCAACCTGCTGGAGACGGAACTTCCCGCCTTCCGTCAGTCGCCGCCCGTTGCCGCGATCGCCTGAGCTCTGCGCCGGCGTCTGAACCAGCTCTCCAGCAGCTCTCTGGCCTCCTGCTCCCGCACACCGCCCATCACCTCCATGTGGTGGTGGGAGCTGGGGTCCGCCGCCAGGTTGAGGCAGCCGCCCAGGGCACCACGCTTGGCATCTCCGGCGGCGAACACCACCCGGCCCATGCGGGCCTGGATCAGGGCGCCAGCACACATCGGACAGGGCTCCAGGGTCACCAGCAGGCTGCAGGCGTTGAAGCGCCAGTCGTGAATGAGGCGTGCGGCCTGGCTGAGCGCCACCAGTTCGGCATGGCCCAGGGGATCCTGATGAGTCTGACGCCGGTTCGTTCCCCAGCCCAGGGCACGGCCAGCTCCATCGAGAACGACGGCCGCCACAGGGATCTCTCCGGCCTCGCCCGCCCGCTGGGCCATCCGCAGCAACCGCTCCATCCAGAACTGCTGGCTGCTGAGCGGCAGAGGGGCAGGAGGGCGCATGGGCGTAGGCGTTGGCAGTGAGGGCAGCGGCGCTCAGAACCCGAGACTGACAGCCCGGACTGCTCCCGTTACAAGGGACAATGGTTGCCCCGACCGCCTTGCCCTTGGCCGTCACGCCACACCAGGAGCGGGCGCTCGATCCCCTGCCCTTCGCCTCACCGGGCGTCTTCGACGCGGATCTGGAGGCCTTTCTTGCGGACGCCAGCCAACAGCTCTGCCGATGGCTGGGCTCGGCCGTGAGCCGTCCCCCCCTGCCGGGCCTGAGCCTGCTGCCGGCCGTGGAGCCGGAAACCTCTGGGCTGGGCGCCGAGAGGCTGCTCGCGGATCTGCACCTGGTGATGGAGGGGGCCTACAACCCGAACCATCCCGGCGCCCTGGCCCACCTCGATCCCCCGCCCCTGAGCGCCTCGCTGGTGGGGGACCTGATCTGTGCGGGGTTGAACAACAACCTGCTGGCCGAGGAGCTCTCCCCCTCGCTCAGCCGACTGGAGCGGAGCCTGTGCGGCTGGCTGGCCCGGCGGCTGGGCCTTGGGGAGCGCTCCGGCGGGGTGCCCGCCAGCGGCGGCAGCCTCA
Organism: Synechococcus sp. EJ6-Ellesmere; assembly: GCF_024345875.1. Taxonomy (NCBI): domain Bacteria; kingdom Bacillati; phylum Cyanobacteriota; class Cyanophyceae; order Synechococcales; family Synechococcaceae; genus Synechococcus; species Synechococcus sp. EJ6-Ellesmere. The sequence continues at coordinate 3,034 of NZ_JAGQBY010000064.1, read as the reverse complement.
GCAATCTGATGGCCCTGGTCGCGGCCCGGGAGAGTCGCGGGCTGCGCGGCGTCCCCGAGGCCGTGGTGCTCTGCGGCCTCGACAGCCACACCTCGCTGGAGAAGGCCGCGATGGTGATGGGTCTTCCGGCCGCAGCCCTGCACCGCCTGCCCCTCGATGGCGACGGCCGCCTCGAGCCGGCGCTGGTGGCTGAGTACCTGGAGTCCCTCAGCGCCGCTGGCGTCCCGGTGATCGCCCTGGTGGCCACCGCCGGCACCACCGTGCGCGGGGCCGTGGATCCCCTGGTGGAACTCGCGTCCCTCTGCCGCCGCCACGGGGTCTGGCTGCACGTCGATGCGGCGATCGGTGGGGTGCTCGGCCTGTCTGAGCGCCACCGCCAGCGGGTCGACGGCCTGGGGCAGGCGGATTCGATCACGATCAACCCCCAGAAACTGCTGGGGATCACCAAGACCTCCTCACTCCTGCTGCTGGCTGATCCCTCCGCCCTCGAGCGAAGCTTCGCCACGGGTCTGCCCTACATGGAGCTCAGCCGCGAAGGGGGCCATGGAGGCGAGTGTGGCCTGCAGGGCAGCCGCAGCGCCGAGATTCTGAAGCTGTGGCTTGGCTTGCGCCAGCTGGGCCTCAATGGCATCGAGGCCGTGATCGAAGGGGCGATTCAGCGGCGGCGGAGCCTGCAGCACCTGTTGCATGGGGCCCAAGACGCCTGCGAGCTCACCCTGCTCAGCGGCCCCCTGCACCTGCTGGCCTTCCGTCCCAGTCAGCTGGATGCGGCTGGCTGCGAGCAGTGGTCACAGCACTGCCGCCAGCGGCTGCTGGAGCACGACCTGATGCTCTCCCGGCCCCGTTACCAGGGGAAACATCACCTCAAGGCGGTGCTGGGCAATCCCCACACCCAGGGGGAGCATCTGCAGCGGCTCGCCGCGGTGGTCCTCCAGTCGCTGCGGCCCGGGGAGCTGATCTGAAACGCGAGCCGCGGCCAACCGGCAGGATGCCAGCCGGAGTAAGCAGCCTTCAGGGGTGACAAGCCATCGTGAACCCACAACAGCCATGAGCGATCTGCGGCCATGAGCCAGGAGCAGCCCAAGAGCAACCCCCGCGGACGCTGGGTGGCGATCATCACCGGCGCCCTTTCGATTTTGATCGGGGTTCTCTATCTCGGCCTGATCACGGTGCTCGACGCCCGGGGCCCCCTCCAGCCCCCTCCCCCCGAGGCCCTGGGCGTGGTGGCAGCTGCCGGTCCCGCCGGCGCTGCAGCGGCTCCACCACCCGGCGCAGGGCCACCTCCAGAAAACCGCTCAACGCCCCCTCCCGCCGGTTGAGGTCGTACTGACGGCGCACCACCTCCTGCAGTCCGCCATCGCCCCAGTCCTGGCCCTGCTCGAAGTAGGTGAGGAAGCTGAGGCCGGCAATCCGCGTCAACCACGCGGCACTCACCCCCTGCACCGCCTTGCTGACCAGCAACGCCGGCACGTTCAGGCTCAGGGCCGCCGTGATCAGCCCCAGCCCCCCCTTGATCACCCCCAGGCCCGCCAGGGTGCGGCCCACGGAGAGCGCCAGGTCCTGTCCCGCCTCCCGCGTCAGCATCACCCCGTAGACACGGCCCAGCTCCACCACCATCTGGGCGTTCACCGCCGCCGTACCGAGCAGATCCACCACCGGCAGGGGGTTCACCACCAGCACCCCGGCACCGATCCACATGTAGCGATCCACAATGACCTCCCCGTCCTGGCGCCGCTGGCGCGAGAGCAGGGCACGGCTGGCGTCACTGAGGCGCTGGCTCTGCAGCAGGATGTTGTCCGCGATCAGCTCTTCGCCGTCCTGGTGGAGCACCTCCGAGAGACGGCGCAGCAGGGCCTCAACTTCCGGACCAGGCTGAAGCGGTCGACCACCAGGCCTGGGGATCGACTGGGGCGCCGCTGCGGCAGGGATCACGTCCTCGGTGGCGATTCTGCCGGCACAGCGCTGGCGCAGCAGGGCCAGAAGCCGCCGCTCCTCCTCCTCGCCACGCAGGTCGCACTTGTTCAGCACCAGCACCAGGCGCTTGCCCAGAGTGGCTAAGGCCTCGAACACCTGGAACTCCGCGGCGCGCAGATCTCCATCCACCACGAGCACCAGCAGATCGGCCCGGGCCGCCTGCGCGCGGGCCTCCCGCTCCCGCTCCTGGCCGTCGCGGCCCGATTCGAGAATGCCCGGTGTATCCACCAGTTGCAGCCCCCGCTGCAAGCCCTTCAGGCGTAACCGGTAGGTGTGGCAGGTGGTGGTGGAGCCCATCGCGGCCCCCACCTCCCCCACCACCTGCTGGAGCAGGGCGCGGATCAGAGAGGTCTTGCCGGCGGAGCCACTGCCGAACACCACCAGCACCAGATCGCCGCGGGAGAGTTCCGCCTCCACCCGGTCGCGCTCCTGGCGCAGGGCTTCGCGGGCCACCGCATCGCGTACCCGCTCCAGCACCGGATCAATGGCACGCAGCTGCTGACCGGCCGCCTCCTGGCGGCTGCTGGGGGCGGGGAGGGGTTGGGTGCCGGGGCCAGGGGCATTCCTGGGATTGCGCCAGGCCCGCAGCCAGGGCCAGGCCAGGCGCAGGAGAAGCACAGCGCCGCCGCCCAGCACCAGCAGCAGCAGCAGCAGCGGGCCCACCAGGGCCGGTGGCAGCAGGTAGCTGAGCTGCCACACCAGGTTGTTGAAGGCCTGCAGCAGCAGCGACAGCGCCACGATCACAGCCACCGCCGCCGCCGCCCAGATCCAGAGCCGCAGGCGAGGCATCAGGGCTTCGCCGCGGGGGCGCCACGGCTCGGGGTGGCCTGACGCATGATGTCGCCCCAGAGACCGGCGGCCAGGGCGCTGCTGCTGCGGGTGGGGCTGTTGTCGTCGTTGCCCAGCCAGACGCCCATCACCCAGTGACGACTGGGCTCGGAGCCGATGAACAGGAGATCCCTGGCCCCGTTGGTGGAACCGGTCTGGCCTCCTTCCTGTCCGCCGAGGTACGCCGCCCGGCCTGTGCCGGAGCGCACCACGGCCTGGAGCAGCACCTGCA
>NZ_JAGQBY010000063.1:0-16314 GCF_024345875.1 Synechococcus sp. EJ6-Ellesmere | reverse complement strand
ATGTCGAGATCCACCAGACCGCGCAGGTCCGCGAGCTGCACCCGCGATCCGGCAGTCGTTGGGGCCCGGAATTCCGCCAGCCGTGCCTGCGCTGCGCGCAGGGCCCTGAGCTGGCCGTCGATCGTCCCGCCCAGGGTGTCGATCACGAGGGTTCCCAGGTCGCTGGCCCGTCCCCTGGGTAAGGGAGTGTCCCCCCGCCAGATCGCCAGGGCCTGGGCCAGCTCCTGGAACAGCTGCAGCGGCAGTCCACGCCCTTCGATGCGGCTGCGCAGGCGCCCTTTGCGCACGCCATCGCCGCTGAGGGCCACGGTTCCGCCGGCCAGGGGCGTGAACTCCCCTTTGAAGCCGAACTGGCCTGCCGCGTAGCGACCCGAGGCGGTGAGCCGCTGGCCGCGTACCCCCAGTAGCAGGGGACGCTCCAGGGCCACGCTGCCCTCCATCGCCAGGGGCTGCAGATCGAGAATTCCCTTGCCACTGAGCAGGCCGTCAAGGGCCCTGGGCCTGGAGGCACCACCAACGGCGAGCCGCAGGCCAGCGAGGGGGAAGCGGCTCGCCTGCCAGCGGTAGCGGCGCGCATCGCCCTTGAGGCTCAGCACCCCTTGCTGGCGCCGCAGCTCCACCTCGGTGGGCAGCCACGACCGGTTGAGGCGGGCCCTGAGACTCCCCTGCTGGGCTGGTGCCAAAGCCGTCAGGGCCAGGTTGCCCCCGCCGCCCGGGCGGGCGGTGAGCCGGCCTTCCCAGGTTTCCAGCAGTTGCAGGGGGCCGCCACCGGGCTGACGCACCGACAGCCAGAGGTCAGGGCGCAGGCTGCGCAGCGGACCGCGCAGGGTTCCGCGGGCACTGAGATGCCCCTGAAGCTGACTACCCACCAGGGGGCCGATCCGTGCCAGGGCATAGGGCCTGAGGTTCAGGTTCAGACCCAGATCCCCCACCACCACACCTCGCCGGCGCTGCCAGCGCAGGGGCAGGCTGCCATCGGCGCTGAGCTCTGGGCTCTCGAAGCGGCGCAAGCGCAGGCGATCCTCGAACCAGACCAGATCAGCGCTGGCTGCCCCCAGCAGTTGGGTGTCCTCCAGCTGGATGCCGGAGGGCGCGCTGAGCCGAGCCTGCAGGCGCCCGAGGGGTCCGGCCCGGTTGCCGCTGGGGCCAGCGCTGGCCTGCAGGGTGAGCAGGGTGCGGCCCTGCCTTTGGACATTGGCGCTGAGAGTCGGCTTCTGCACGGTTCCACCCAGCAGCAGGCCACCCTCCAGCCAGTCGTCACGCCCTAGCAGGGCTTGCGCTGCGTCACCGGCTGGTTTCCAGAGCGATGGATGCAGCCGCAGCTGCTGGCTGCGGACGTCGAGCCGGGGCCAGACCTGACCTCTCGCCGTGAGTTCGGAGCGGCCGGAGCGCAGGCGCAGACTGTCGAGCGTCAACTGGAGGCTGCGTCGCCAGTCGGCGCGAATTCGGGCGTTGAGCTTCAGCGGCTGGGGGCTGGTGGGCGTGCCCTTGCCCAGGGGGATGTGGCCATCGAGCGCCAGCAGGGGCTGCTGCCAGGGGCCGTTGATCCCCAGGCCAAGACGGTCGCCGCGCTGGGGGTCGCTGGCCGTGAGCCGCAGGTCGAAGCGGTTTCCGGGCTCCAGGGAACCCCGGACAGTCCCGCGCCAGTTCGCCATTTGCCATGGATCCCCCTTCAGCAGGATCTGCTGTCCGCGGCAGGCAACGGCAAGGCGTCTGGCCTGGAGCGGCGCCGGCAACAGCGGATCACGAAGCTCCAGTTCCCCCAGCCGCAGGGAGCCCCTGCAGCTGGTGCTGCCGGAGCCGCGGGTGAGTTGAAGGCGGCCGTCGGCGGTTCCCTTCAGCGACTGCAGGCGCGGGGGACGGGCGCGGGGAATCAGGGACGCCAGGGGGGCCAGATCCCAGCGGCGCAGGTCGAGGCCCACCTTCACGGCGCCGCTGCTCCAGTTCGCCGAGCCACGCACCAGGGCTCGGCCATTGCTGCTGGCTGCCCCGGCAGTGGCCTGGGCCCGGGGCCTGGCGGTGGCGCGCCAGTCGATGGTGCGGCGGTGCAGCCTCACTCCCGCCCGGCCCTGCACCTTCAGGTCGAGAGCGCTGGAGCCCAGTTGCAGGCGGGCGGGCTTCTCCAGCAGGAGGTTCAGGGTGAGTCTTGGCGGCTGCTTGGCTCCCGCCGGCCCGAAGACCCAGAGTTGCCCCTTGGCGTTGGGGATCAGATTGAGCTGGGCCCCTCTGGGCCGCAGATCCAGCACCAGGGCCCTCTCCGCCAGGCTGGCCAGGGGATCCAGGTTCACCCCGACCCCGTCAAGGCGCAGGTTGGAGCGGTCGGCCGGCCCGCTCAGGACGCGGCTCGGTCCGATGGTCAGCCCCCAGGGCCTGAGCCCTTCATAGGAACCGAGCTGGACAGGGTGCCCCAGCCCACGGCCGATCAACACCTGCAGCCTGGGTCGCCAGCTCTCGTAGGCCCAGCGAGCCAGGTGATCGGACCCCCACCAGGCTCCAATCAGCCCTGCGCTTCCGCCCAGGGCGGCGGCCAGCAGCAGGCGAGGGCGGCGGCTCCGGGACTGGGTTCCCGATTCAGGCGAAGGCGGGGACCCCATCGGCTCGTCGCTGTCACCGCCTGAGGACGCCGCAATATAAAGGGGTTTGCGCTTCCCCCCTGGCCGCCATGCCCGTTGATCCGCTGTTGCTCAAAGCCGGGCTCTGGCTGGGGGCCGCCAGTGGTGTGCTGGCTGTCTTGATGGTGGTGGGCTTCGTTCGGGGCTGGGGGTTCCGTTTCCGCTTGGTCGGGGTCACGAGCTTCACGGCCCTGCTCTCCCTCTCCTGTCTGGCCTTCGCCATCAGCTACTCGCCCCGCACCCATGTGGAGGGGGCCGTGACCGTGCCGGTGGTCTTCGACAACGGCACCAACCTGGTGATCGCGGCGGCCGCTGACGATCTTTCAGCCGAGGCCTACGGCCCCACGGTGGAGCAACTGGCCCTCAACCTGCGCGGAAGCGGCCGCAGCAGCGCCGATGGGCTGGTGCACGTGCGCCTGCGGCGGGTTGAGTCGGCCGGCGCTGGCTTCAGTCGGCCGGTGGTGCTGGCGGAGGCCACCCGCAGCCTCAGTGACGGCACGGTGCAGGTGCTGCGCTGATGCTTGTTTTCCCCTCCCACTTCAGCGCTGAGCAGAGCCAGCTGAATCAGGCGGGTTTGAACGACTGGCCTTCGCTGGCCGCCCAGAGCGATCTGGCTCTGCGGCGCCTGGCCCGCTGCGGTGCTTCGGAGCAGCGCCTGATCAAACTGCGGGGCCAGGCCCGCCTGATCAGTGAGCTGGGTCTGGAGCCTGAGCAGGCTGCTCTGCTGTTGTACGCGGGCATCGCCAGCGCGGCCGGGCTGGCCGAGGCGTCGCCCCAGCAGCTCCTGCGCCAGCTGGGCCGGCTGCAGCGCTCCCTGACCGGATCCGCGGTGGCCACGCCCGACTCCACGCAGGTGCGCGCCTGGATCGCCGCGGCGCGGCGGGCCACCGGTCGCCCACCAAACTGACCAGGACTGCTCCAACTGGTCTCGCCGAGACCCTCAAATGGAGAGATCCCCCCTGCGGTGGACGGTCCTTGCCTGTTCTCTCCCTTCTCAGCCTGACGGCTCTGGCCGTGTTCATGGGTGCTGGGCTGCCCTTCACCCCTCTACAGGCGGCTTCACCGCTGCTGGAGTCGGTCAAGCAGAACCCTCAGCTGGCCAAGCGGATCTGCGCCGACCTGCGCCAGCTCAACAGCCGCGGCGTGAGTTCCAATTCCCCGGAAGCGATCGCCATGGTGGCCCAGAGCCAGGGCCTGTCCTCCACTGACGCGGAGATTCTCACCACCTATGTGGTCGGGCTTCACTGCCCTGACGTGCGCTGAGCCGCCCCGCTGGACACTGAGGTTCTTGAGGAATGGATGCCGTGTCCTGACGGGGCACGGCTGGCCACCAGGGTCTGGAGACCCACGAGGCCGGGGCGTTGGCCCCTGCTGCTGATGCGCCAGCCCTACGGGCGCGCCATCGCCTCCACCGTCACCTATGCCCATCCGCGCTGGTATGCCAGCCAGGGCTATGCGGTAGCCGTGCAGGACGTGCGCGGCCGGGGCGACTCCACCGGAGAGTTCAGGGGCTTTACCCAGGAGGCCGCCGATGGCGCCGTGGCCCTGGCCTGGGTGCGCAGTCTGCCCTACGTCAACGGCCGGGTGGGGACCTATGGCTTCTCGTATCAGGGACTCAGTCAGCTGCTGCTGAGCCCCGGCAGCCCGCTGCCCGACGCCCTCGCCCCGGCCATGGCCGGCCTGGATGAGCGGCTGCACTGGGCCAGCGAAGGGGGAGCCCACTGGTGGGCCCTGGGCTTGGGCTGGGCGCTGCAGCTGGCGGCAGAAACGGTGCGCCGCGCCGGAGATGAAACCGCCTGGCGCCGCCTGCGTCTGAGCCTGGAAGGGGGCACTTTTCTGCGCGATGGCCTGGCACTGCTGGAGCAGCACGATCCCGGCGGGATGGGGCTGGGCTGGTTGCGACTGGATCCCGCCAACCCCATTGGCTGGAGGCGCCATGAGCCGCCTGAGGGCCTGCTGCGCCAGCCGATGCTGCTGGTGGGCGGCTGGCACGACCCCCACCTCAGCGGGGTACTCGATCTGCGGGCCCGTGCCCATGCCGCCGGCGGTGCTCCCTGGCTGCGCATCGGCGCCTGGAGTCACCTGAACTGGGCTGGGGGCCTCGATCGCCTGCAGCTGGCCTTCTTCGATCGGCACCTGCGCGACCGGGATGGACTGGAGACCCATCCCCGCGAGGCGGTGGCTGATCTGGGCGCTGGGTCCTGGCAGAGCCTGGCTGCTGGAGGCTGTGACCAGCCCAGCTGGGCCCTGCGCAGTCAAGGACTGGCGGCGATCGATGCCGGAGAGGGACGCCTGCTCGCCGGGGGCGAGGGTGGTGGTGTCGTTTGGCTGGTGCACGACCCCTGGCGGCCGGCCCCCGGCCGGGGCGGCCATCTGGGCCTGGATGCCGGCCTGGTGGCCCGCACGGATCTCGACGCCCGCGCCGATGTGGCCTGCTTCACCAGCGTCCCCCTGACCGGTCCGCTTCAGCTGGCGGGGCGACCGGAACTGGAGCTGGAGCTCAGCTCTGATCAGGACGGTTTCGATCTCTGTGGCGCCCTCTCGGTGATCCGCCAGGGCACCGCCTGGCAGCTGAGCACCGGGGTGCTGCGTTCCCTGGGCCCCCACTGCCGCCGACGGCAGCGGCGGCGCCTGAGCCTGCAGCCCCTGGTGACGACCCTGGCCGCCGGGGAGCAGCTGCGCCTGTCACTGGCGGCCTCGGCCTGGCCCCAGATCGCCGTCAACCCCGGCAGCGGCGACTGTCCCCTGGGCCCGGTGGGCCCGGGCCACCGGGTGATCACGCTGGAGCTGCAGCTGGCTGATGCCTGCCTGCGCCTGCTGCCGCTTGATTCTCGGGCAGACTGACGCGAGCCCAACGCCCGCACCTCCGTGAATCTGCGCGTCCCTTTGCTGGCGATGGCCCTGGCCTGTGGACTGCATGGAGGGCAGGCCCTGGCCACCTCCGCGCTGCAGCCAGCCGAGGCCAGAGCCGCCGGGCAGGTGGTGCTTGATGCCCTGAAGCGCCAGGACAGTCAGGCTGTCTTTGACCGTCTGGCCCCTGATCTGCAGAAACTGACCACGGTGGAGCGGGTGCGTCAACGCTTGCAGAGGCAGGGGCCCATCCTCGGCAGCCGCATCACCGACGTGTCAACGGGGGTGGATGACAGCACGGTGGAGGCGGAGCTGAGGGGTTCCAGCGGCAGCCGTCCCCTGGTGCTGGTGCTCGACGGCCGCGGACGTGTGCTGGGCTGGGAGCTGGATCAGAACGACACGCCGATCAAGCAGATCGCCACCAACTTCATCACCTCCCTCAGCGAGGGCCGGGTGGTGGATGCCCGCAGCCTGCTGATCCGCGATCTCCAGGACGAGATCACCCCCCAGGATCTGCTCAACCGCTGGAAGGATCTCGAGAAATTCACCGGTTCATTCCAGCGCCTGCGCGGCACCGTGGTGGCCAGTGAAGGAGGCGCCCAGCAGCTGGTGCTCGTCACCACCCAGTTCCAGAGGGTCACCGACAACCTGTTCGTGATCTTCGACGCTCAGGGTCACATCATCGGCGTCGACTTCCCCGAGGATCCGGCCATGCCTGGCAGCCCGTTGCCCTGAGCGCGGAGGGACCTCCAGGATCGGCGGGCCTAAGCTCCCCTTCCGTCCGCTGATGCTCGATGCCCTCCACCAGCCTCGAATGGATGGTCCAAGACGGCCAGAGGCTTCAGGAGTGCCGGCACGATCATCCTTTTGCCGTGCTTGGGCCCCAGCCCCACGGTGATGGCTGGGTGGTGAGGGCCTGGATGCCGGAAGCGAGCCAGGTTGACCTGCTGCTCGATGGCCGTGCCCTGCCGATGGCCACGCCCCACCATCCCTGGGTGTTTGAAGTCGAGCTGAGCGAAGACCCGGGCCGGCGCTACGAGTACCGGGTGCAGCGTGGGGGTATCGAGCACCAGCAGCACGACCCGTGGGCCTTCCGCGAGGAGTGGATGGGCGAACTTGACCGCCATCTCTTCGCGGAAGGCAATCACCATCACATCTGGCGCCGTCTCGGCGCTCACCCCTGCGAGCGCGACGGCATCGCTGGCGTGCAGTTCGCCCTCTGGGCCCCCAATGCCCGCAGCGTGGCTTTGCTGGGTGAATGCAACAACTGGGATGGCCGCCACCACCCGATGCAGCTGCGCATCGGCGGCATCTGGGAACTGTTCGTGCCCGGCCTCAGGCCTGGAGCTCTCTACAAATATGAAGTGCGCTCTCCCGAGGGCCACTGCTATCAGAAGGCAGATCCCTACGGCTTCCAGCACGAAGTGCGCCCCCAGCAGGGATCGGTGGTCTCCCAGCTGGGTCAGTACCGCTGGGGTGATCAGGCCTGGCTGGCCGAGCGCGACGGCCGCAACCCCCTCGATCAGCCGATCTCGGTGTATGAGCTGCACCTGGGCAGCTGGATGCATGGCCCGGCCGACCAGCCCTACATCGAGGCCGATGGCAGCCCGCGCCCGCCGGTGGCGGCCGCTGATCTCAAGCCCGGCGCCCGCCTGCTCACCTACCCCGAGCTGGCCGATCGGCTGATCCCCTACGTGAAGGAGCGGGGCTTCACGCATCTGGAGCTGATGCCGATCGCCGAGCATCCCTTCGATGGCTCCTGGGGCTATCAGGTGACGGGCTTCTACGCCCCCACCAGCCGCTTCGGCCCGCCGGATGAATTCCGGGCCTTCGTGGATCGCTGCCACGCCGAGGGGCTGGGCGTGATCCTCGACTGGGTGCCCGGCCACTTCCCCAAGGACAGCCATGGCCTGGCCTTCTTCGACGGCTGCCATCTCTACGAGCATGCCGATCCACGCATCGGAGAGCACAAGGAATGGGGGACGCTGATCTTCAACTACAGCCGCAATGAGGTGCGCAACTTCCTTGTGGCCAATCTGGTCTATTGGTTCGAGGAGTTCCACATCGATGGCATCCGCGTGGATGCGGTGGCCTCGATGCTCTACCGCGACTACCTGCGCCCCACCGGCGAATGGTTGCCCAACGAGGAGGGCGGCCGCGAAAACCTCGAGGCGGTGCGCTTCCTGCAGCAGGCCAACACGGTGCTGTTCCACCACTTCCCCGGTGCCCTCTCGATCGCCGAGGAATCCACCACCTGGCCGATGGTGACCAAGCCCACCGACAGCGGTGGCCTCGGCTTCAACCTCAAGTGGAACATGGGCTGGATGCACGACATGCTCGATTACTTCGAGCTGGATCCCTGGTTCCGCCAGTTCCACCAGAACAACGTCAGCTTCTCGATCATGTATCACTACACCGAGAACTTCATGCTGGCGCTCAGTCATGATGAGGTGGTGCATGGCAAGAGTCATCTGCTGCACAAGATGCCCGGCGACGACTGGCAGAAGTTCGCCAATGTGCGCGCCCTGCTGGCCTACATGTGGACCCACCCGGGCAAGAAGACCATCTTCATGGGCATGGAGTTCGGTCAGCGCAGCGAATGGAACGTCTGGGGTGATCTGCAGTGGGATCTGCTGGAGTTCGAGGCCCATCAGGGTCTGCTCAACCTGGTGGACGACCTCAACCGCTACTACCGCGAGGAGCCGGCCCTGTGGAGGGATGATTTTGACCACTACGGCTTCCAGTGGATCGACTGCAGTGACAACCGCCAGTCGGTGATCAGCTTCATGCGCCGCGAGAGCCAGGGCGGCTCCTGGGTGGTGGTGGTGGCCAATTTCACTCCCCAGAGCCACTCGCACTACCGAGTGGGGGTGCCGATGGAGGGCTTCTACGCCGAAACCTTCAACACCGACAGCAGCCGCTACGGCGGCAGCAACCTCGGCAACATGGGTGGCAAATTCAGCGATGAGCAGGCGGTCCATGGCTACGGCCAGTCGCTGGAGCTCTGCCTGCCGCCCCTGAGCGTGCTGGTGCTGCGGCGCGACCCGGAGCGCAGCCAGACCCTCTGTGACGAAGCCAGCGGATCAGGTGGTGCCGTCGGGTAGGTTCGCCCCTGGCATTCCCTGACCCCATGGCCGAACCGCTCCCCCTGCTGCTGCGCGCCGCCCGAGGTGAGCAGGTGGAGCGCCCACCGGTGTGGATGATGCGCCAGGCCGGGCGTTACATGAAGGTCTACCGCGACCTGCGTGATCGTCACCCCGGCTTCCGCGAGCGCTCGGAGCAGCCCGATCTCTCCTATGAGATCTCGATGCAGCCCTACCGGGCCTTCCAGCCCGATGGCGTGATCCTCTTCTCCGACATCCTCACGCCGCTGCCGGGCATGGGGATCGATTTCGACATCATCGAGAGCAAGGGTCCAATCATCGATCCGCCGATCCGCAGCCTGGCGCAGGTGGAGGCGCTGAGGCCCCTGGATCCGGCCGCCTCGCTGCCCTTCGTCGGTGAGGTGCTGGGCCGGCTGCGCCAGAGCGTGGGCAACGAGGCGGCCGTGCTCGGTTTTGTGGGCGCCCCCTGGACCCTGGCGGCCTACGCGGTGGAGGGCAAGAGCAGCAAGAACTACGCCGTGATCAAGGCGATGGCGTTCCAGGAGCCGGCGCTGCTGCATCAGCTGCTGGGGCTGCTGGCGGATTCGATTGCTGCCTATGTCTGCTATCAGATCGAGAGCGGCGCCCAGGTGGTGCAGCTGTTTGATTCCTGGGCCGGCCAGCTCAGCCCGATCGACTACGACGTTTTTGCGGCTCCGTATCAGAAACGGGTGGTGGATCAGGTCAAGGTGAAGCACCCCGACACCCCCCTGATCCTCTATATCTCCGGGAGCGCCGGTGTGCTGGAGCGGATGGCCACCACGGGCGTGGATTTCATCTCGCTCGACTGGACCGTGGACATGGCCGATGGCTGTGCCCGCCTGCCCGAGCACCTGGGGGTGCAGGGCAATGTGGATCCCGGTCTGCTGTTCGGCACGCCTGAGGCCATCCGCGCCCGCATCGTTGACACCGTGCGCAAGGCCCGCGGCCGCCGCCACATTCTCAACCTCGGCCACGGCATCCTTCCCGGCACGCCTGAGGAGAACGCCCGGGGGTTCTTCGAGGCCGGCAAGTCGGTGAATGAGCTGCTGGGGGCAGCCGTTTGAGCGGCGTCAACGGGCCCGCCCGAATCCTGATCACGGGGGCCAGTGGCTGTGTGGGCCAGGCCATCGCCGAGCAGTTGCTGGCCCATTCCGACGCCGAGCTGCTGCTCTGGCTGCGGGATCCCTCCAAGCTCACGGCCGTGCCCAGGCAGCATCCGCGCCTCACCCTGCTGGTGGGTGATCTGCGCGATCAGGAGCCCCACGCCGCCGCCATCGCCACGGCCACGCGGGTGATTCACACCGCCACCGCCTGGGGCGATCCCGAGCGGGCCCAGCAGGTGAATGTGGTGGCCGTGAAGGAGCTGCTGGGCCGCCTCGACCCCGAGCGGCTGGAGCAGATCATCTACTTCTCCACCGCCAGCATCCTCGATCGCCAGCTGCAGCTGCTGCCGGAAGCGGAGGCCTACGGCACCGAGTACATCCAGACCAAGGCCCTCTGCCTGCAGCAGCTGGAGCGCCATGCGCTGGCCGCAAAGATCGTGGCTGTTTTCCCGACGCTGGTGTTCGGTGGCTCGGTGGGCCCAGGCGATCCGCACCCCACCAGCTATCTCACCGCCGGTCTCAAGGAGGGGGTGCGCTGGCTGTGGCTGGCCAAGTGGCTGCGGGCCGAGGCCAGCTTCCACTTCATTCACGCCGCCGACATCGCCCTGGTCTGCGCCCACCTGGCCCTGAATCCCCACCAGCCCAATCCGGAGCCGAACCAGGGTCCGTTGCGCCGGCTGGTGCTGGGGCAGCCCGCCGTCACGGTCGATGACACCGTGAGCCGGCTCTGCCGCTGGCGCCGCAGCTGGCGACCGCCCCTGGGCCTGGCCCTCAACGGCTGGTGGATCGAGGCCCTGATCCGGGTGCTGCCGATCGAGGTGAACGCCTGGGATCGCTTCAGCATCCGCCAGCGCCATTTCATCCACGACCCGGTGAGCCCGCCGGAGCGCTTTGATCTGGTCAGCTATGCCCCCACCCTTGAGGCGGTGTTCGAGCAGGCGGGGCTGCCCCGTCGCGGACTTATCTGAGAGCGTCATACACTGCAACCAGTGTTAGGAAAACCAGATGGTTCAAGCTTTGATGACTTCGGCAGCGCGCCTGCTGCGCTCCGTGGCCGCCTCCGCTCTGCTGGGGGCCCTGCTGGTGCTGGTGAGCGTCAGCGCGGTGCAGCCCGCCGAGGCCGCCACCGTTGAGGTGAAGCTCGGCACCGACGCCGGCATGCTGGCCTTCGAGCCCAGCGTGGTCACGATCAGCAAGGGCGACACGGTCCACTTCATGAACAACAAGCTGGCCCCCCACAACGCCGTCTTTGATGGCCATGAAGAGTTCAGCCACACCAGCCTGGCCTTTGCGCCCGGCGAGAGCTGGGATGAAACCTTCGAGCAGGCCGGCAGCTTCGACTACTGGTGTGAGCCCCACCGCGGCGCCGGCATGGTCGGCAAGGTGATCGTCGAGGGCTAAGTCACAACATTGTTTCGATCCGCTCCCGCCGCCGGTCCCCATCCGGCGGCGGGATTCTAGTTTTGGTGGGTTGCCTTGTTTCCATTGCTCGCCTCCCTGATGCGTCGCTTGCTTTCGTTTGTTGCTCTCTGCTTGGCCCTGCTGCTGGGCGCCGCCCCCAGCTTTGCCGCCGACGCCGCCCATGGCGGGCAGATCTTCTCCGCCAACTGCGCGGCCTGTCACATGGGCGGTGGCAATGTGGTGAACGCCGAGCGCACCCTCAAGGCCGAGGCCCTGGCCAGCTATCTGGAGAACTACAGCAGTGACCACGAGGCGGCCATCGCCATGCAGGTCACCAAGGGCAAAAACGCCATGCCGGCCTTCCTCGGTAAACTCACCGAAGCGGATATCGCCGATGTGTCCGCCTACGTCGAGGAAATGGCCGCCAAAGGCTGGGCCTGATCACCAGCTCCAGATGGGGAGCTGAGTGACGCCTCTTGCCAGCACCCCCTACCCAGGGGGTGCTTTTTTGTGCCTGGCGCTCAGTTCAGGTCGCGGCGTCTGGAGAGCACCTCAAGGTAGAGGTCCTCGGGCACGTCGCGGATGTCGTATTCACTGGGGAGCACCCCATGGGCATGGCGGTGCACCACCAGCCAGCAGTTGCGCTCGGGATCCTTGCTGGTGCCCTCGAAATCGCGGGATTCCTGCGCCAGGCGCAGCACCAGGGATTCCCTCTCCTCGTTGCTCATTCCTACCCTGGGCCCGTGGCCTGACGCGGCGTCATCATGGCAACTCCAGTGTTGAAGCGTTCACTCCTGGCGGCGCTCCCCCTGATGCTCGGCGCTCCCGTTTCCGCCCTGGCCCAGCAGCCCCTGGCAGTACCACCCCTGTCCAGCGCGCCCTGGGTGCCGGGGGCCTCCTGCCCGCTGCTGGTCCCCCTGAAAGACTCGGTGCTGCAACCGCTGAGGATCCAGCCACGGCAGGTGCCGCGCAAAAACGCCGGCGGTTGCCTGTCGGCGGCGGATGCCCTGTACAGCGCCGATGGCGGCCCGCCCAAGCTCTGCCCACGGGCGCTGCCGAGCCTGGACCTCTGAAGCAGGTTTGCGCCCGCTTCCTCAGCGGCAGCCGAACACCGAGATCGTGTAGCTGAAACCGGTGGCATTGGCGTTGTAGCCCGAGCCCACCTTCACGTTCACCTGGGTCACCAGCTTGCCCGCCGGAGGGTAGAAGGGGCCGAACTGGCGGAACTGGCCGGGCTGGGCGTCGAGGATTTCGTTCACCACCTGCAGGTTGGTGCCATCACTGAACTTGAGGTAGGCCTGGATGGGGTAGGGGCCCTGCTCGGTGGAGGTGGACTTGAAGTTCACTTTGTAACTGGAGAAGGCCCGATTCACGCTGAAGTCGGTGTTGAAGTTGGTGCGGCCGAAGGGAAACACCAGGGGGCCGTTCAACTGGATCGTCTTGCTGACACTGGTGCCTCCCCCCACGGCCGGCAGGTAGGTGCAGCTGGCGGCCGCAGCGCCGGGGGCCAGGCCCGCTGACAGCAGGACAAGGGCTGCGAGCGTCGCGAGAGAACGGGTCCTGGGCATTGGGCAAAGGCGCGGCATGGGCTTGACGTTACGGACCGGTCTGAGCCGCCGTTCGGTTGATTCGCCAATTGTTTCGGCCTACCCATCCTGTGCTGGCCGTCGGGTCGTTCATAGCCTTTCAGCAACGAACACCCATGAGGAGATCATCCATGCATCC
Organism: Synechococcus sp. EJ6-Ellesmere; assembly: GCF_024345875.1. Classification (NCBI taxonomy): domain Bacteria; kingdom Bacillati; phylum Cyanobacteriota; class Cyanophyceae; order Synechococcales; family Synechococcaceae; genus Synechococcus; species Synechococcus sp. EJ6-Ellesmere. Next base: position 3,498 of record NZ_JAGQBY010000063.1, on the reverse strand, counting down.
CACCGCCGAAGCGTTCACGGAGAAGGCCTGGGCCGCCATCGTGGCCGCGCAGCAGCTGGCCCAGCAGCGCCGGCAGCAGCAGCTGGAGAGCGAGCATCTGTTCGCCAGCCTGATCAGCCAGCCCGGACTGGCCACCCGCATCCTTGAGAAGGCCGGCGTTGATGTGGCGGCCCTGAATCAGGCGGTGGAGTCGTACCTCGCGAGCCAGCCCAGTCTGGGCGCTGCTCCGGAGAACGTGTTCCTGGGCAAGGGTCTCAATGAGGTGCTCGATCAGGCCGAACAGCTCAAGGCGACCTACGGCGACAGCTTCATCTCGATCGAGCACCTGCTGCTGGCCCTGGCCATCGACGACCGCTGCGGCAAGCGGCTGCTCTCTCAGGCTGGCACCAGCGCTGACAAACTCAAGGACGCCGTCCAGGCCGTGCGCGGCAACCAGAGTGTGACCGATCAGAACCCCGAAGGCACCTACGAATCCCTGGAGAAGTACGGCCGCGATCTCACCCAGGCCGCCCGCGACGGCAAGCTGGATCCGGTGATCGGCCGCGACGAGGAAATCCGCCGCACGATCCAGATCCTCAGCCGCCGCACCAAGAACAACCCCGTGCTGATCGGCGAACCCGGCGTGGGCAAGACCGCGATCGTGGAGGGCCTGGCCCAGCGGATCGTCAACGGGGATGTGCCCCAGGCGCTGCAGTACCGTCAGCTGATCGCCCTCGACATGGGCGCCTTGATCGCCGGGGCCAAGGACCGAGCTGAGTTCGAGGAGCGGCTGAAGGCGGTGCTCAAGGAGGTGACCTCCAGTGAGGGGCAGATCGTGCTGTTCATCGACGAGATCCACACCGTGGTGGGGGCCGGCGCCGCCGGCGGCTCGATGGATGCCAGCAATCTGCTCAAGCCGATGCTGGCCCGCGGTGAACTGCGCTGCATCGGTGCCACCACCCTCGATGAGCACCGCCAGCACATCGAGAAGGATCCCGCCCTGGAGCGCCGCTTCCAGCAGGTGTTCGTGGATCAGCCCACCGTGGAAGACACGATCTCGATCCTGCGTGGCCTCAAGGAGCGCTACGAGGTGCATCACGGCGTGCGCATCGCCGACAACGCCCTGGTGGCGGCAGCGGTGCTCTCCAGCCGCTACATCGCCGATCGCTTTCTCCCCGACAAGGCGATCGATCTGATGGATGAATCAGCGGCGCGCCTGAAGATGGTGATCACCTCCAAGCCGGAGGCGATCGATGAACTCGACCGCCGCATCCTGCAGCTGGAGATGGAGAAACTGTCGCTGGGCCGCGAATCCGATGCCGCCAGCAAGGACCGCCTGGAGCGGCTGGAGAAGGAGCTGGCCGATCTGAGCGAGCAGCAGAGCACCCTCAATGCCCAGTGGCAGCAGGAGAAGGGTGCGATCGATCAGCTCAGCGCCATCAAGGAGGAGATCGAGCAGGTGCAGCTGCAGGTGGAGCAGGCCAAGCGTCAGTACGACCTCAACAAGGCCGCCGAGCTGGAGTACGGCACCCTGGCGGACCTGCACAAGAAGCTGGCGGTCAAGGAAGCCGAACTGAATGCGGGTGATGGCGAGAAAACGTTGCTGCGCGAGGAGGTCACCGAAGACGACATCGCCGAGGTGATCGCCAAGTGGACCGGCATCCCCGTGTCGCGGCTGGTGCAGAGCGAGATGGAGAAACTCCTGCATCTCGAGGATGAGTTGCACACCCGCGTGATCGGTCAGAGCCAGGCCGTGACCGCTGTGGCCGATGCGATCCAGCGCTCCCGGGCCGGCCTCTCCGACCCCAACCGCCCGATCGCCAGCTTCCTGTTCCTCGGCCCCACCGGTGTGGGCAAGACGGAGCTCTCCAAGGCCCTGGCCTCCCAGCTGTTTGACAGCGACGACGCCATGGTGCGCATTGACATGAGCGAATACATGGAGAAGCACGCCGTGTCCCGCCTGATCGGAGCGCCTCCGGGCTATGTGGGCTACGAGGAGGGCGGCCAGCTCACCGAAGCGGTGCGTAGGCGCCCGTACGCCGTGATCCTGTTCGATGAGGTGGAGAAGGCCCACCCGGATGTGTTCAACGTGATGCTGCAGATCCTCGATGACGGCCGCGTCACCGATGGCCAGGGGCGCACAGTGGATTTCACCAACACGGTGCTGATTCTCACCAGCAACATCGGCAGCAGCTCGATCCTTGATCTGGCCGGTGATCCGGCCCGCCACGGCGAGATGGAGAAGCGGGTGAACGAGGCCCTGCGGGCCCATTTCCGCCCGGAGTTCCTCAACCGCCTGGATGAAACGATCATCTTCCACAGCCTGCGGGCCGAGGAACTGCGCCAGATCGTGGAGCTGCAGGTGCAACGGCTGCGCCAGCGCCTGGAGGATCGCAAGCTCGGCCTCGAGCTCGATGGCGCCTCCCTCGACTGGCTCGCGGGCGTTGGTTACGACCCGGTCTACGGGGCTCGGCCGCTAAAGCGGGCGATCCAGCGGCAGCTGGAAACCCCGATCGCCAAGGCGATCCTGGCCGGTCAGTTCCCCGAAGGCAGCACGATCGCTGTTGATGTGGAGAACGGAGCGGAGCCGCCAAGGCTGCGTTTCCAGCTCGCCAGGAGCCGGGAGCTGGCGTTGGTATGAATCGTTCGCCAAGGCCGATCGGTCACAATCTCCGTGTCCGGCTGCCGCTGCCATGCCTCAATTGCCTGACGGCCCACCCGATCGCCGGGGAATAATCCTCGCGGGTGGGTCAGGAACACGTCTTCACCCGATCACGCAGGCAGTGAGCAAGCAATTGTTACCTGTCTACGACAAACCCATGATCTATTACCCGCTCAGCACGCTGATGCTGGCGGGTTTGCGGGAGATCCTGGTGATCTCGACTCCTAGGGATCTTCCCCAGTTCCGGGCTCTTCTCGGGGACGGCTCCGCCTGGGGGCTGTCCCTGTCCTACGCCGAGCAGCCCCGCCCTGATGGTTTGGTCCAGGCGTTCCTGATTGGCTCCGATTTTCTCGCAGGCGGCTCGGCCGCCTTGATTCTGGGCGACAACTTGTTCTACGGCGGGGATCTCTCGCGCAATCTGCAAGCGGCCAATGCTCGCATCAGCGGCGCTTCTGTGTTCGCCTACCGTGTGGCGGATCCGCAACGCTATGGCGTGGTGGGCTTTGATGAAGATCGGCGGGTGGTGTCGCTGGAGGAGAAACCCGAAAAACCTGCTTCCAACTACGCCGTCACTGGTCTTTACTTCTACGACGCTGAGGTTGTAGATCTCGCTCAGCAGGTTAGGCCTTCAGCTCGCGGTGAATTGGAAATCACCACCCTGAACCAGTTCTATCTTGAGCGTGGTGATCTTCGCGTTGAACTCCTGGGACGAGGCATGGCCTGGCTGGACACCGGCACCTGCGATTCGCTGCATGAGGCCGGCAGCTACATCCGGACACTTGAGCATCGCCAGGGTCTCAAGATTGGCTGTCCGGAAGAAGTGGCCTGGCGGAAGGGTTGGATCGACTCCGATGAGC
>NZ_JAGQBY010000062.1:0-16362 GCF_024345875.1 Synechococcus sp. EJ6-Ellesmere | reverse complement strand
GGTGGGCCTCCAGGATGCCGAGCGGCTGGTCAGTGTCGATCGCGGGTGATGAAGACTGAGCAGAAGGGCCCACGGCAGACTGCTCCGTATGGCTGTCATCAGGTTGGCGGCTCCCTGTCAGGCAATCCCCGGCGAAGCGCCGGATGCAGTTCAGGGTGTCTCCGAGAAACTTCTGCCTGCCATGGCTCAGCCATAAGCCACGTGTCGAAAAGCTTGCCAGCGACTGCAGGTCGTGCGTGACATACAGAAGCGTGCCGCCATCGTCGCAGAATCTACTGAAGAACCGGAAGCATTTCTGTGAGAACACGATGTCCCCAACCGCCAGCGCTTCATCCACGATTAGGCAACGTGCGTTGATCTGCGAGGCAACGGCAAAGGCAAGCCTTACTTGCATGCCGCTGGAGTAGGTCTTGACTGGCTGATGGATGAAATCACCAATTTCTGCAAAGGCCAGGATGTCATCAAGACGTTGCTCGGTCTCCGCTCTATTCAGTCCCAGAACCGATGCATTCACGAAGACGTTTTCAAGCCCTGTAAACTCTGGGTTGAAACCGCTTCCCAGCTCCAGCAGGGCGGCTATTCTTCCGTTGGTTTCAACAGAGCCCTCCGTTGGAGTGAGGGTGCCGCAGATCATCTGCAACAGTGTACTCTTGCCGCTTCCGTTGCGACCGATAATCCCCAACGTTTCGCCACGCTTCACCTCGAAACTCACGTCTCGTAGTGCCCAGAATTCCTGGTAGGCTCTGTGTCCCTTCCAGAAGGCTTGCAGAAGCCTGTCTTTGGGCCTCGCGTAGATGCGATAGCACTTGCCTAGGCCGCTCGCGCGGATGGCGATGTCTTCTGGAAGCGCGGCTTTGTTCATAATTCAGGTTCGATCACTTCTGGTGCCCACGGCCTCGGGGTCACATCACATCGGCAAAGGCCCGTTTAGCCTTCTGGAAGCTGCGAAAAGACATCTCACAAGCCGCCAGGCCAAAGGTCGTGCCCAAGAGTAGGTAGAGGGCGCTGGGATGATGGCCGTTGACCGTGACGCTGCGCGTCTGCTCGATCACCTGTGCCAGGGGGTTGAGTTTCAGAACCGGTTGCCATCGCGTGGGCAGGGCCGAGAGCGGGAAAAAGATCGGGCTCAGGAACATCAACATGCTCATCACCAGCCCCGTCACCTGGCCAATGTCCAGTAGAAATACGCCCAGAGCGGAGAGCAGCCAGGTCACCGCCAGTGCGGTCAGGACCAGTGGCAGCCATACCAAGGGAAGCCATAGGTAGGTGAGCGGCAAGCCATGAAACACCAGCAGCTGGAATCCAGCCAGGATTACAAGGCTGGTAACAGCATGGAACAGAGCGCTGCCGACGACCACCGCTCCGAGTGCTTCCAGTGGGAAGATCACTTTCTTGACGTAGTTGGGATTGGCGTGAATCAATCCTGGGGCACGGTTCACGCATTCGGCAACCAGATTGAATACGATCAGACCGGAGAAGAGATTGATCGCAAAACCAAGGGGACCTGCGCTCTCCAATGTGCCCCAGCGTGCCTGGAAGATCTGTGAAAAGACAAAGGTATAGACAGCCAGCATGGCCAGCGGATTGAGGAAGCTCCAGGCCACTCCCAGCAACGATCCTCTGTAGCGTCCTAATACTTCTCGCTCGGTGAGTCTCCACCAGAGTTCACGGTGACGCCAAAGGGCGTGAGGAAAGCGCAGGATCATCTGCGACAACTTAAGGCATGACCTCGCTGCTTCCCAGGAACTCCAGGATTTCCCTGTCCTTCAGGTTCTGGGCTCTGCCGCCGCAGGCTTCCTGCATGGGCCGTCCGGCTGCCACCTCACTCAGGCAGGCCTGCAAGCGGCTGAGTTCGCCCTCGAGGGTGTCGATGCGCTCCATCAGGTTGCGGATCACCTTGGCTTCGGCATCCGGCAGCTGGGAGTGGGCGAGGGGATCGATGCGCACTCCCGACTGGTGAATGACGCGGCCCGGAACCCCTACCACGGTGCTGTCGGGGCCCACATCGCGCAGGACCACCGAACCAGCGCCGATGCGGGTGTTGGTGCCCACCGTGATGGCCCCGAGCACCTTGGCGCCCGCTCCCACCACCACGTTCTCCGCCAGGGTGGGGTGGCGCTTGCCGTGTTCCTTGCCGGTGCCGCCCAGGGTGACCCCCTGAAAGAGCAGGCAGCGGTTACCGATCTCGGCGGTTTCACCGATCACCACTCCCATGCCGTGGTCGATGAACACGCCGTGGCCGATTGTGGCGCCCGGATGGATCTCAATGCCGGTGAACAGGCGACCGACCTGCGAGCACAGCCGGGGCAGCAGCGGCACGTTCAGGGTCCAGAGGCGGTGGCTGAGGCGGTGCAGCACCAGGGCCTGGAAGCCCGGGTAGCAGAGCAGGATCTCGAGGGTGCCGCGAGCCGCCGGGTCCCGCTCCCGGATGATGCGCAGATCCGCGAGAATAGGTTTAAGGATTCGCCTGATCATCCGGCCTGAGCGGCTTCGCCCTCGGCCTGGCTGTCTCGAGGCCCGATCAGGCCGATCTCCTTGCGCAGCAGGTCAATGGTGGCGGCCCCCAGATAGCTCTGGGCGCAGTGCACCTGGGGCAAGCGCATCAGCTGGGAACGGTTCTGGCGCAGGGTCTGCTCCACCAGGGGCAGGCTGGGGCGGTCGCAGAGCACGTGGCTGGCGGCCCGCAGCAGGGCCAGCAGGTGGCTGCCCACGTCGGGGTTGGCGGTCATCACCAGCAACTCATGGCCGCGCATGCTGTGCAGGATCACCTCGGCGGCCCGCAGGATGCCCGGGCTGATGCTCACCAGGCCCACGCAGCTGCCGGCCCGCAGCTCCTTGAGCAGGTTGAGCTCGTGGTGGAAGTCGTTGAGGTCGACCGCCACGGCCCGCACGCCGAAGCGCTGGGCCAGCTCCTCCACGGGCTGGAGGAAGTAGCGGCTGGTGACCACCGTGCCGTTGCTGGAGCTCTCGAGCACGCCCTCGAGCTCCTCCATCGGCACCACCTCCACGGGCACCTCCAGGACGGGCTCCAGCTCCTCGGCGATCAGCATCGAGGCGCCGATGTCTTCGCGGGGTGTCGACACCAGCACCCTGGCGCCGCAGCGCAGGCGCCAGTCGATCTCGCGGGTGAGCAGCTCGCGGGCCTGCTGCAGGGTGCAGCCGGCGTTGAGCAGCCCGTCGACGCACTGGCGCACCTCCCGGTCGATGTCGGGGCGCAGGCGGTTGCGCAGGCCCGGCGGCACCTTGAGCTCACGGGGCTTCTGCTGGTCGCGCACGTAGATGCCCGAGCCGGCCATCGCCTCCACCACCCCATCGTTCTCCAGCTGGCGGTAGACCTTGCTGATGGTGTTGCGGTGCAGGCCGGTCTGCATGGCCAGTTGCCGCGTACTTGGCAGGCGATGGCCCGGGGGGTAGTGCCGGGCGGCGATCGCAAAGCAGATCTGGTTGTAGAGCTGGGTCGACGCCGGGATATCGCTTTCCTGCTGGATGTGGAATCGCACGCCGGAGGGAACCAGTACGGGTTGCGCCACCCTACGGAGCTTCTGCGCCGGTGACAATTCCCCCTGTGGCATAGGAGCCTGTGCCGGTTGCCGCCGTCACACTGACCGCTGCCCCGCAGCCTCTGCCATGGCCGAGTGGATCACGATCGAACCTTCGCCTGGGGCACCCCACCCCTGCCCCCAGCCTTGAGGTGCTACCGGATGTGGCTGGTGCCCTGGCGGCAGCCAACCCCAGTGGCCAGCGCCTGAGCCTGCAGATGGGCGAGGCCGGCTCAGGCTTCGCTGGGTGCCGGTTCGGCGTTGCTGAGCTGCCGGACCGGGGAGGGGATGGTGCGCACGGCCTTGGCGGCCTGGGCGGCGGCATCCTTCTCCTTGGTGAGCGGCGTCTTGCGCGGGGTGAGGAACATGATCATGTTCCGGCCTTCCCGCTTCGGATCCTGCTGGATCTCGGCGCTCTCCTCGAGATCCTTGGCCATGCGGAACAGCAGTTGCTCGGCCAGGGCCGTGTGCTGGATCTCGCGGCCGCGGAAGATCACCGTGCACTTGACCTTGTCGCCGTCCTTGAGGAAGCGCACCGCTTGACCGATGCGCACCTGGTAATCGTGCGAGTCGATCTTGTAGCGCATCTTGACTTCCTTGACCTCGGTCTGGTGCGACTTCTTCTTGGCTTCCTTGGCTTTCTTTTCCTGCTCGAACTTGAACTTGCCGTAGTCCATGATCCGGCAGACCGGCGGATCGGCTTTCTCGCTCACCAGCACCAGGTCGAGGTCGCGGTCCTTGGCCACATCCAGGGCTTCCTCCCTGGTGATCACTCCGAGCTGGCTGCCGTCGGCATCCACCACCCTGAGCTGGGGGTAGCTGATGCGGTCGTTGATGTTGGGGAGCTCCCGGACGGGGGCGCGGCGATCGAAACGGGGACGAGGTGGCATTCAGAGAGGCGAGGGACCGGCAGTTGGGGTCGATGAACCTGGTTAAACCAGACAGTCACCCTAGGACGCGTTGCACCGCCGGCAACGCCTGCCGGATTGGATCGTCGCCCTCCAGCCACAACGGTTGATGCTGACGTCGGAACCAGGTGCGCTGCCGCTTGGCGTACTGGAGGGTGCGCCGGGTGGTAAGAGCGATGGCCTCCGCTTCAGCCAGCTCCCCGGCCAGCAGGGAGCGGGCCTCGCCGTAGCCGATCGTGGCCAGCAAGGGCAGGTCGGCTCCATAGCGCCCGATCAGCTGCTCGGTTTCCTCCACCAGACCATCGCTGTAGAGCTGCTGGCTGCGCCGGCTGATGCGCTCGCGCAGATCCACCGGGTTCAGGCCCAGCTCCAGCAGCCGCCAGGGGGGCGGGCAGGCGCTCGGTTGTGCCGTGTGGGGCCGGCCTGTGGCGTAGATCACCTCCAGGGCCCGTTGGGTGCGCACGGCATCGGCGGGCGCGATCCGCCCGGCAGCCAGCGGATCAGCCTGGCCCAGGAGCTGGTGACAGAAGGGCTGACCGAGCTGTTGGAGCTGGGCCCGCAGAGCGGGCTGGGGCGGCACGGCCGGGGGTTCAAGGCCCTGGGTGAGAGCCCGCAGGTAGAGGCCACTGCCGCCCACAAGGAAGGCCACGCCCCGGCGGCGGTGTTCGGCGGCGATGGCGGCCCGGGCGGCCCCGCAGAACTCCTGCAGGTTGATCGGCTGGTCGGGGTCGCGCAGGTCGAGCAGGTCATGGCGCACCCGGGCGCGTTGCTCGGCGCTCGGTTTGGCGGTGCCGATGCTCATGCCTCGGTAGAGCTGGCGTGAGTCGACCGAGAGCACGGCCAGATCAAGGGTTTCGGCCAGCTCGATCGCCAGGGCGGTCTTGCCGCTGGCGGTGGGCCCCATCAGGGCGATCAGCAGGGGCGGCAGGGGCATGGAATCTTGGGGGTGCGCCCCTCGCTCGAATGGGCCGCCAGAGGCCCCTGGGGGCGCCTGTGAGCCTTCAGTGTTAAAGTGAAGGCCTCGGGCAGGGGTTCAGGCGCGTCATTCGCCCTCCAAATCCACTGAGTTGCCCAGCCGTTTATCTTCCCCTATGGACTTCGCCGTCCGCCTGGTGTGACCTCCGGAATGAGCGACGCTTCCAAGATCCAACACGCCTACGGCGCCGAGCAGATCCAGGTGCTCGAGGGCCTTGAGCCGGTGCGCAAGCGTCCGGGCATGTACATCGGCACCACGGGGCCGAGGGGGCTGCACCACCTTGTGTATGAGGTGGTCGACAACTCCGTCGACGAGGCCCTCGCGGGCCACTGCGATGAGATCCTGGTCCGCCTCTGCGAGGACGGATCCGCCGAGATCACCGACAACGGCCGCGGCATCCCCACCGACATCCATCCCCGCACCGGCAAATCGGCCCTGGAAACGGTGCTGACCGTTCTGCACGCCGGTGGCAAGTTCGGCAGTGGCGGCTACAAGGTCTCCGGCGGCCTGCACGGGGTGGGCATCTCCGTGGTCAATGCCCTCAGCGAGTGGGTGGAGGTCACCGTGCGCCGCCAGGGCCAGGTGCACCGCCAGCGCTTCGAGCGCGGCACTCCGATCGGCAGCTTGCGCTCCGAGGACGACCCCAGTGGCGCCACCGGCACGGCGGTGCGCTTCAAGCCCGACATCGAGATTTTCAGCGGCGGGATCGACTTCGATTACGCCACCCTCTCAGGCCGGTTGCGCGAGCTGGCTTATCTCAACGGCGGCGTGCGCATCGTCTTCCGCGATGAACGCGAGTCGGCCAAGGGCTCCGATGGCAGCCCCCATGAGGAGATCTATCACTACGAAGGCGGCATCCGCGAGTACGTCACCTACATGAATGCGGGTAAGGATCCCCTCCATCCCGACATCATCTACGTCAACGCCTCCAAGGATGGTGTGCAGGTGGAAGCGGCGCTCCAGTGGTGCGTGGATGCTTACTCCGACAGCATTCTGGGCTTCGCCAACAACATCCGCACCGTCGACGGCGGCACCCACATCGAGGGCCTGAAAACGGTCCTCACCCGCACCCTCAACACCTTCGCCAAGAAGCGCGGCAAGCGCAAGGACACTGATTCCAATCTTGCCGGTGAGAACATCCGCGAAGGCCTCACGGCCGTCCTCTCGGTGAAGGTGCCGGATCCCGAATTCGAAGGACAGACCAAAACCAAGCTCGGCAACACCGAGGTGCGTGGCATCGTCGATTCGGTGGTGGGCGAGGCCCTCGGGGAATTTCTGGAATTCCATCCCCAGGTGATCGACCTGATCCTCGAGAAGGCCATTCAGGCCTTCAATGCGGCTGAGGCAGCCCGAAGGGCCCGGGAGCTGGTGCGGCGCAAGTCGGTGCTGGAGAGTTCCACCCTGCCCGGCAAGCTGGCCGACTGCAGCTCCCGCGATCCTTCCGAATCGGAGATCTACATCGTGGAGGGTGATTCGGCCGGCGGCTCCGCCAAGCAGGGCCGTGATCGGCGTTTCCAGGCGATCCTGCCCCTGCGCGGCAAGATCCTCAACATCGAGAAAACCGACGATGCCAAGATCTACAAAAATACTGAAATTCAGGCCCTGATCACGGGTCTTGGCCTGGGGATCAAGGGCGAAGAATTCAACCTCTCGGCCCTGCGCTACCACCGCATCGTGATCATGACCGACGCCGATGTGGATGGCGCCCACATCCGTACCCTGTTGCTCACCTTCTTCTACCGCTACCAGAAAACTCTGCTGGAAGGTGGCTACATCTACATTGCCTGCCCGCCGCTCTACAAGGTGGAGCGCGGCAAGAACCACACCTATTGCTACAACGAGCAGGATCTCAAGAAAACCCTCGATGGGTTCGGTGAGAAGGCCAACTACACGATTCAGCGCTTCAAGGGCCTCGGCGAGATGATGCCCAAGCAGCTGTGGGAAACCACCATGGATCCCACCACCCGCACAATGAAGCGGGTGGAGATCGAGGACGCCGCCGAGGCGGATCGCATCTTCACGATCCTGATGGGCGACAAGGTGGCTCCTCGCCGCGAATTCATCGAAACCCACAGCGCCGAACTGGACTTCGCCCAGCTCGACATCTGATGACCTGGCGCTGGGCCTGGATCCTCGGCTTCGCCCTGATCGCACCGGCGGCTCTTCCTGCTGGTGGCGGTGAGCGCCGTTCCCCCCAGCTGCGGCGTCGCCAGGCCGGCGACCCCCTGCTGTCCGGTCATGCCCCTGAACGCGACGATTCCCTGCGCACGTCCCCCCATCACCGTGCCCCCAGCCTGATCCCGTTGCGCGCGGGTGAGCCGCTGCGTTTGCTGAGGGTGTGGCAGCAGCCCGACGGCGAGCGATGGCTCCACGTGGAGACTGGCGGCCCTTGCGGCTCACCCCGGCGCGGTTGGCTGGCCGGGTGAAGGCAGAAGCACCTGGCCGGCCAGGCGGGCGCTCAGCCAGGCGCCGGCGGGCGCTGTGACCACGATGCTGAGCACCGCAACCGCCAGGATCACCTCGCCGGGACCGTTGGGCAGCCCGGCGGCCTGCATCGTCAGCAGGGGCACCGCGCCGATGGCCGCCTGCACCGTGGCCTTGGGGGTGTAGGCCACCATCACGAACAGGCGCTCCCCCGCCGTGAGCGTGCTTCTGGCCAGGCAGGCCAGGGTGCCCAGCGAACGGGCCAGCAGACCCAGGGCCAGCACCGCCAGCCCAGCCAGGCCATGGCTCCAGGCCACTCCCACATTGAGCTGGGCCCCCACCAGGACGAACAGCACCAGCTCGGCGAACACCCAGATCGAGCTGAGCTTGGCGGAGATCGGGTGGGCCAGATCCTGGCGCAGCTCCAGGAACACCACCCCGAGGGCGATGGCCGCCACCAGGCCGGTGAAGGGCACGAGGTGGTTGATGCCCTCCTGCAGGCGCAGCAGCAGCAGGGCCAGGGCGAGCACCAGCAGGGTCTGGCGGTTGGCGTTGGGCCGGAAGCGCTCGAACCAGCGGATCAGGCCCCAGCCCAGCAGACCCCCGGCGAGGGCCCCGAGGGCGAGTCCCAGGGGCAGGCCCAGCAGCCGGGCGCTCAGCGCCCCCCGGTCGTTCACCAGCAGACCCAGCAGCACCCCGTTCACCACGATCACGGCGATGTCATCGAGGGAAGCGGCGGCCATCACCATCGAGGGAATGGCCTTGGCGGTGCCCCGGTTCTCCTCGATCAGCCGCAGCATCAGCGGCACCACCACCGCCGGCGACACCGCCGCCAGCACCGAGCCCAGCAGGGCCGCCTCCAGCCAGCTGAGCTGCAGCAGGGGCTGGGCCACGGCGGTGATCATCAGGCCTTCGCAGCTGGCGGGAAGCCAGGCCAGCAGCAGCACCCGAGGGCCCACCCGCCGCAAGGTGGCCAGATCAAGCCCGAAGCCCACCCGCAGCAGGATCACGATCAGTGCCATCTGGCGCAGGTCGCCGCTGAGGGCCAGCAGGCGGGGGTCGATCAGCCCCAGGCCCGAGGTTCCCAGGGCCACCCCCACCAGCAACATGCCCACCAGCCCGGGCAGCCCCAGACGCCGGAAGAGGCCATCGGCCAGCAATCCGGCGATGACCAGCTCGGCCAGGCCCAGCGGTGGCATGGCTTCAGGCAGCCAGGGCCGCTTCGATCGCAGCCGTCAGTTCGGCGCCATCGGGTTCGACGGCGCTCTTGTAGCGGGCCAGCACGGTGCCGTCCTTGCCCACCAGGAACTTCTCGAAGTTCCACTCCACATCCCCGGCCGGCTCCACGGTTGTGAGCAGGTCGTAAGGAGCGGTCTTGACGCCCTTGGCGTGCACCTTGTCGAAGAGGGTGAAGGAGGCGCCGTAGGTGGTGGCGCAGAACTGCTGGATCTCGGGCAGCGTGCCCGGTTCCTGAGCGCCGAAATCGTTGCAGGGGAAGCCCAGCACCTGCAGGCCACGGGGGCCGTAGCTGTCCTGCAGCTTCTGCAGTCCGGCGTACTGGCGGGTGAAGCCGCAACGGCTGGCCACGTTCACGATCAACAGCACCTGGCCCGCAAAGTCGCCCAGACGTTGTTCACCACCCGTGGCGCCGCGTACCACCACATCCGACACATTCACAGCCATGGAAAATCCTCAGTCGGCCGGACCCTAGGCAGGCGACGTCGCTGTGATGGGCCTTCGCCCATACACTCGGTGGGCCGCGATCCTTCAGGCCGATGAGCGAGGGAACCAGCGGCAGTGGCGCCTCTTCAGCAGGGGTGGCCAGCAACGGCCGGCTGCCAGTGGCTGATGTGGTGGCGCGGCAGTTGCAGGCGCTGCTCACCGCTGGGAATTACGCCGGCGTCAAGCTGCTGCTGGAGCCGGTTCAGCCCGTCGACTGCGCCGAGGCGATCGGCGCCCTGCCGCGGACCCTGCAAGCCCTGGCCTTTCGCCTGCTGGCCAAGGACGAGGCGATCGAGGTCTATGAGTATCTCGATCCGCCGGTGCAGCAATCGTTGCTGGAGCGGCTGCGCTCCGGTGAGGTGCTGGAGCTGGTGGAGGAGATGTCGCCCGACGATCGGGTGAGGCTGTTCGATGAACTGCCCGCCAAGGTGGTGCGCCGGCTGCTGGTGGAGCTGAGCCCCGCCGAGCGGCGCGTCACCGCCCAGCTGCTGGGCTATCAGCCCGAAACCGCCGGTCGTCTGATGACGACCGAATTCATCGATCTCAAGGAGTTCCACAGCGCCGCCCAGGCCCTCGACATCGTGCGCCGCCGCGCCCGCGACACCGAAACCGTTTACAGCCTCTACGTCACCGACGCCTCGCGCCATCTCACCGGCATCCTCTCGCTGCGTGATCTGGTCACGGCCGATCCGGAGGATCGCATCGGCGATGTGATGACCCGGGAGGTGGTGAGCGTGACCACCACCACCGACCAGGAAGAGGTGGCCCGCATCATCCAGCGCTACGACTTTCTGGCTGTGCCGGTGGTGGACCTGGAGCAGCGGCTGGTGGGGATCGTCACCGTCGATGACGTGATCGACGTGATCCAGCAGGAGGCGACCCGCGACCTCTACGCCGCCGGCGCCGTGCAGGCCGGCGACGAGGACGACTACTTCCAGAGCAACCTGTTCACCGTGGCCCGCCGCCGGGTGGTCTGGCTGCTGGTGCTGCTGGTGGCCAACACCGGCACCTCGGCAGTGATCGCCTCCGAAGAAGGGGTTCTCAAGGCGGTGGTGCGGCTGGCGGCCTTCATCCCGCTGCTGATCGGCACCGGCGGCAACGTGGGCGCCCAGAGCTCCACGGTGGTGATCCGCGGCCTGAGCACCCAGCGCATCCAGGCGTTGGGGGTGTGGCGCACGGTGGGCCGTGAAGCGTTCTCAGGATTGCTGCTGGGCCTGCTGCTGGTGATCGTGGTGGTGCCCTGGGCCTGGCAGGTGGGGGGCGGGATGCTGGTGGCCACCGCCGCCGGCATCAGCCTGGTCTGCATCACCACTCTGGCGGCCACGGCCGGAGCCTCGCTGCCGCTGCTGTTCGACCGGCTGGGACTGGATCCGGCCCTGATGTCGGCGCCGTTCATCACCACCGCCACCGACGTGGCCGGGGTGCTGATCTACCTCAAAACGGCGTCCTGGCTGCTGAACCACGTGGGCATGCCGGCCTGAGCGGGCCGGGCTGGGCGGAACTCGTGCCATTCCTGAGAGGCCCTTCACACTTCTTCAGGTTAGGCTTTACACACCGTCAGAAGTTCCGTCGTCGTGGTCGCCGCTCTCTCCACCCGTCCAGCCGCCCTCCAGTCCGCCCCCGCAGTGGACAGCCGCCAGGCCCCCATCGCCGTGCGCACCCTGCCGCCGGTGGATGGCGACCTGGTGCGCTCGTACCTGCGCGACATCGGCCGCGTGCCGCTGCTGACCCATGAGCAGGAGATCACGCTGGGCCGTCAGGTGCAGGAGCTGATGCGCCTGGAGGAAACGGAGCAGGAACTGGAGATGCGCGCCGGAGGCCAGAAGCCGAGTGCGGCGGAATGGGCGAGCGCGGCGGGCCTGAGCCCGGCGCTGCTGAAGCGCAAGCTGTCCAGCGGGCGGCGCGCGAAGGAGCGGATGGTGGCGGCGAACCTGCGCCTGGTGGTGAGCGTGGCGAAGAAGTACACCAAGCGGAACATGGAGCTGCTGGACCTGATCCAGGAGGGAACGATCGGTCTGGTGCGGGGTGTGGAGAAGTTCGACCCGACCCGTGGCTACAAATTCAGCACGTATGCGTACTGGTGGATCCGGCAGGGGATCACGCGGGCGATCGCGGAGAAGAGCCGCACGATCCGGCTGCCGATCCACATCACTGAAACGCTGAACAAGCTGAAGAAGGGCCAGCGGGAACTGAGCCAGGAGCTGGGGCGGACACCCACGCTGAGCGAACTGGCGGTGTGTGTGGAGCTGCCGGAGGAGGAGGTGAAGGACCTGCTCTGCCGTGCGCGGCAACCGGTGAGCCTGGAGACGAAGGTGGGCGACGGAGAGGACACCGAACTGCTGGACCTGCTGCAGGGTGACGGGACGCTGCCGGCGGAGAGCGTGGACAGCGAGTGCCTGCGCGGCGACATGCGAGCGCTGCTGGAGCAGCTGCCTGAGCTGCAGCGGAGCGTGCTGAGCATGCGCTACGGCATCGACGGCGATGAACCGATGAGCCTGACCTCGATTGCCCGCACCCTGGGCATGAGCCGCGACAAGACTCGCAACCTGGAGCGCCGCGCCCTGGAGGGCATCCGCTCCCGCTCCTGCCGCCTCGAGGGCTACCTGGTGGCCTGAGACCATGCCGTTCTTCGAGGTCTATTGGCGCGGGGAGTGCGTCGCTGATGCCGGCGACCTGGACGAGGCTCTTGCCTGTTACGCCCAGGTCCGCCCCAAGGAGCTGAGCTGGCAGGAGGCCTGGGATCAGGCTCAGGCCGAGGGTGATCCGCCACCCTGCGTGTGCCGTTATCGATCCTTCGATGCCTTCCTCGATAACGAGGAGGCCCTCGAGACGATTCCCGTCACGGTGGCGATGCTGGAGATGGCCGGCAGCGAAGCCTGATCTGGGCAGAGAAGCCTGCTCAGACGCCATCGGCCGGGGCTCGGATCAGCCGGAAGGTGAGATTCACTCGCTCCTGCCGAACCCGCAGCCGCCGGGGCAGGGCGTGCAGCCAGTGTTGCTGGGTGGGAGGGTCCATCACCAGCAGATCTCCGTGGCCCAGCTCCAGGCTGATCGGCTCGGCGGCCACGGCCCGGCGGTCGCGAGGCCTGAGGCGGAAGCTGCGGCTGGCCCCCAGGCTCAGGGAGGCGATCGGCGCCTGCGGCTCCAGCTCCGGTTCATCGTCGGCATGCCAGCCCATGGCGTCGCTGCCGTCGCGGTAGCGGTTGAGCAGCACCGAATTGAAGCGCCAGCCCAGCGTGACCGCGAGTGCCTCCCTGATCTCCAGCAGCGCTGCCGACCAGGGCTGGGGCTCATTGGCCAGGCCGCTGTAGCGGTATGTGCAACCGGGATCAGCCACCCAGCAGGTGAGCCGCGGCATGGGGTGGCTGCGGCCGAAAAGGGTGATCGACTCCTGCCGCCAGGGGATCTCCTGCTGCAACCGGTTCAGCTTCTGATCGGCATCGCAGGCCCAGGTTGGCCAGAGGCGCAGGGACAGGCCGGGAGCCTGCCGGTGGAGGATCTGGCCTGCCGGCTTCATCGAGACAACGGCTTCCGGTTTCAGAAGAACTGATCGAAGTTGTCGAAGTCCACGGCCTTGAAGCTGCCGTCCTGGACCTGTCGCATCAGCCCCTCCAGTTGCACCCAGAGCGCGCCACCGGTGAGCAGGGAGAGCAGCAGGGCCACCAGCAGGGCCGTGCCGCCACCGAAGCCGAACACCTGCAGGCTGCCACCGATGAACAGGGTCACCCCCAGGATCAGCCCCGCGTAGGACGCCACGGTTTCAGGCACCGCCAGGGGCAGCAGGTTGAGCCGGTCCTGCTTCCAGCCGTCGAGCCGGTTCTGCACCAGGCGTGAGAAGGTCAGGCCGCAGAGGATCGCGATCACCAGCCCCACCCCCGCCAGGAAGAAGGGAGGCTGCCCCACCGGCACGTACTCCAAAAGGATGTCGGCGCCCTCGAAATCGGCGAACGAGCCGCCCGCGTAACCCTGGCCCAGGGCCTCTGAACCGGTGGGATCACTGATCACGGGCGGGCGGCCAAGGGATTGACGCTGA
Source organism: Synechococcus sp. EJ6-Ellesmere (assembly GCF_024345875.1). Taxonomy (NCBI): domain Bacteria; kingdom Bacillati; phylum Cyanobacteriota; class Cyanophyceae; order Synechococcales; family Synechococcaceae; genus Synechococcus; species Synechococcus sp. EJ6-Ellesmere. Next base: position 2,760 of record NZ_JAGQBY010000062.1, on the reverse strand, counting down.
CCCTAGCGATCGGGAGGTGAGGATCCAGCCTCTCAGGCGGCCGGTGCGAGGGGGTTGAGCCGCTGCAGCACCCCACCCGCCAGCTTGGACGGAGAGAAGGTGCGCCGCAGCAGGCCCATCAGGGCGCGCAGGTCGTCGGTGTTGAGGTGGTTGTCGCGCACCAGCATCAGCAGCAGCCGCTGGCGCAGGCTGCCGCCGCGGGGACCGAGCAGCAGGCGCAGACCCGCCCCGGCCACCGGCAGCAGATCGGGGTTGGCGTCGTCCTGCTCCACCACCCCAAGCAGGCTCTCGAGCCGCTCCAGCTGCAGGTGCCCCTGGCGATCGAAGAGCACCTCCAGCAACTTCTCGCGCAGCTCGGCAGTGTCGCCGGCCAGCAGCCGCCTGGCCACGTAAGGATAGGCCACGCGGATGATCTTGAAGCTGGGGTCGAGCCGCAGGGCCAGCCCCTCCTGGCTCACCACCGCCCGGATGATCAGGGCGAAGCGGGCCGGCACCCGGAAGGGGTAGTCGAACATCAGCTCCGAGAAGCGATCGGTGATCGCCTTGAAGTTGAACGAGCCCACGCTCTCCCCCAGCTGGCCGCCAAGCACAGTTTCCAGAGCCGGCACGATCGGGGTGAGGTCGGCGTCGGGGCGCAGGAACCCGAGGGTCTGGAAGTCGCCGGCGAGGGCTTCGAAATCGCGGTTGATCAGGTGCACCACCGCTCCGGTGAGGGTGAGGCGATCGGCGTCGCTGATCGAATCCATCATCCCGAAATCGACGTAGGCCACGTGGCCCATGGCCCCGGTTCGCCCCGGCAGGGCGAAGAGGTTGCCGGGATGGGGGTCAGCGTGGAAATAGCCGAACTCCAGCAACTGCTGCAGGCCGGCCATCACTCCGGTGCGGATCAGGGCATCTGGTTCGAGCCGGTGCGACTCCAGCTCCAGCCGGTCCTGCAGCTTGATCCCGTTGATCCAGCTGGTGGTGAGCACCCGGCGGCTGGAGAACTGCCTCTCCACCCGCGGCACCGTCACGGCTGGGTTGTCGGCGAAGAGGGAGGCGAAGCGCTCGGCGTTATCGGCCTCGCGGCGGTAGTCGATCTCGTCGAAGAGGGTCAGACCGAACTCATCGATGATGTCGCCGAGACCGAAACCCAGATTCAGGGGAAGGAACGGCGCGGTGAGCACCCCCAGCAGGCGGATGATCACCAGATCGCGACGCAGGATGTAGGCCAGGTTGGGCCGCTGCACCTTCACCGCCACCCAGTGTCCTGCCGTGAGCTCGGCCTTGTACACCTGCCCCAGGCTGGCCGCTGCCACGGGATAGGGGGGGAAATGCTCGAAAAGCTGGGCTGCCGGTGCCCCCAGCTCGGCTTCGATCTCGGCGAGGGCCAGCTCGTGGGGGAAGGGGGGCAGGTTGTCCTGCAGCTGGGTGAGCTGGTCGAGCCAGTCGCGGCGCACCAGGTCGGGGCGGGTGGAGAGGGCCTGTCCCACCTTGATGAAGCAGGGACCCAGCTGGGTGAGGGTCTCGAGGATGCGTCGGCCCAGGCGTTGTTGTACGGCGCGTTCGCTGCTGCTGCCCTGCACCACCAGCACCAGAGCCAGCCAGCTCAGCTGCCAGAGCACCACCACCAGGCGCGACACCAGGATCCAGGGGCGCAGCAGCATCCAGCGCAGATCGGCGGCGGGCTCGTAGCGGGGCGGCGGGCCTTCGACCCGGGCGGGACGCGCCGGTGGGGCCGGGTGCACGGGGGTGCTGGCGGTGATGGGGGGAACTCCTGCGGCGCCTGGGGTGATGACCCCAGACTCTAGAAAGTCCAAGGGCGGTGATGCTCCTGCTGTCGGCCCTGCGCCAGGCTCCGGCGCGCCTCGATCTGCACCTGCCCGCCCATGGGCGCGGAAGGGGTCTGGCGCCTGGTCTGCGCCGGCTGTTGCGGCGGCGCCCCGGCGGCTGGGATCTGCCGGAACTGCCCGAGATCGGAGGGCCGCTGGAGCCGGCCGGTGCTGTGGCCGCCGACCAGGCCGAATGTGCCCGCCTCTGTGGCGCTGACCGCTGCTGGTTCGGGGTGAATGGAGCCAGCGGGATGCTGCAGGTGGCGCTGCTGGCCCTGGCCAGGCCCGGCGAGCGGGTGCTGCTGCCGCGCAACCTGCACCGCAGCCTGCTGCACGCCTGCGTGCTCGGCGGCCTGCGGCCAGTGCTGTTCGATCTGCCCTTCGATCCCGCCACCGGGCTGTGGCTGCCGCCAACCCCGGCCTGGCTGCAGCAGCGCCTGGAGCAGTCCCCGCCCCTGGCGGCTCTGGTGCTGGTGCATCCCACCTACCAGGGTCTGGCGGGAGATCTGCCCGGGCTGATCGCCGAGGCCCACCGCCGGGGCCTGCCGGTGCTGGTGGATGAGGCCCATGGCGCTCACTTCGGCCAGCCGGGACTGCCGATGGGGGCCATGGCGGCCGGGGCCGATCTGGTGGTGCAGTCCCTGCACAAGAGCGCCGGGGGGCTGGCCCAGAGCGCTGCCCTGCTGCTCCGGCGCGGGCGGGTGAGTGAAGAGGCGATCGAGCGGTCGTTGCTCTGGCTGCAGACCTCCAGTCCCAGTGCCCTGTTGCTGGCTTCGGCGGCGGCGGCCTTCGCCCACCGCCACAGCCCCGCCGGCGCCCGCGGCCTGCGCCAGGCTCTCACCCGCGCGTACAGGCTGCGGCAGGCGCTGGAGGCGGCCTCCCTGCCCCTGGCGGCCAACCAGGATCCCCTGCGCCTGGTGTTCCATTCCGCCGCCCTGGGCATCAATGG
>NZ_JAGQBY010000061.1:0-16429 GCF_024345875.1 Synechococcus sp. EJ6-Ellesmere | reverse complement strand
CGGGCCGGGAGAGCAGGCGTTCCACACTGATCATGCGGCTGCGTTGCCCCCCCACCAGGCTCACCGTCGCCCCCGCCAATGCCGTGCCCTCGGGCCTGAGTGGAATCGGCAGCCCCTCACCCCAGAGGAACAGCGGCAGCATCACCAGCACGACCAGCAGCAGCAGGGTGAAGGCCCAGGGATGGAGCAGCCGTGGCGCTTCCAGCTGCAGGGCAGGCAGCCGCAGTCTCCAGGTGCTGCGGTACAGCCAGGGCAGGGTGAGCAGCACCATCAACAGACTGAGGGCGCCGGCGCTGGCCACCTGCTGCCCGTAGGCGAGGAAGCCCAGGCCGATCTGGCTGGCCACCAGGTAGGTGGCTGGATCGCCGATCACGGTCAGCAAGCCGGCGCTGTTGGCCGTGAGCACCAGCAGAATCAGCAGCGGGCGCGGATCCAGGTCCAATTCCCTGGCCAGCGGCGGCAGCAACGGGCCGATCAGCAACACCGTGGCGGCATTCGGCAACCAGGCACAAATGGCGCTGGTGAGCAGCACCAGGCCGAGCAGCAGCCTCCGCCCTTCACCCTGGGATGCCTTCATCAGGCGATGGGCCAGCACGGGGAAAGCCCCGGTGGCCTCCAGGGCCTGCACCACCACCATCATTCCGAACAGCAGTGTGAGCGTGCCCTGGGCCTGGGCCACGCTGCTGGCCGCCTCCGGCAGGCTGATCACACCGGTGAAGATCACCAGGGACGCCCCCAGCAGAGCCGCCGCCGTGAACTGGGTCAGACCGGTGGCGGTGGCCATGAGCACGGCCACCGCCGTGGCCAGGGCAATCCAGGCCTGGGGGCTCAAGCTCTGCGCTCCACAGGCACCAGCTCACGTCCCGTTGGATCAGTGGTGGGATCCAGCCGTTGTCCAGCCAGGGCCACAGGCAGCATCGGCAGCATCGGCAGAGCGCAGATCAGCCACTGCTTCAGGCTCAGGGCCTCGGTTCCAAAGAGCTGGTTCATCCACGCCAGCTGACTGAAGGTCACCTGAAGCATCAGGGCCAGAGCCAGACCCAGCAGCAGCACCGGAGCCTGAGTCAGCTGGCCCCATCCCCTCTCGCCGAGGCGGTGGAGCCCCTTGCTCACCTGGCTGATGCTGAGCAGATAGACCATCTGGGCCAGCACCAGCCCCTGCACCGCCATGGTGCGGGCGCCGGCCAGATCAAGGCCATCGTGGCGCCCCCAGGCGAAGAGGCTGAAGATCAGGGCCCAGTTGAACATCGACACCAGCAGAATTCGCTGGATCAGTCCGCCTGTGAGCAGGGGTTGACGCGGAGGCCTGGGCGGCTGGAGCATCAACCCTTCGCACCTGGGCTCAAAAGCCAGCGGCACCGACATCGTCAGCGAGCTCACCATGTTCAGCCAGAGCACCTGCAGCGCCGTGACGGGCAACTCCAGGCCCAGCAGCGCGGCCAGCAGGATGGTCATCGAGGCGGCCCCGTTCACCGGCAACACGAAGGCCAGTGATTTGCGCAGGTTCAGGTAAACGGCGCGACCCTCCTCCACGGCGGCCTCGATCGTGGCGAAGTTGTCGTCGGTGAGCAGCATGTCGGCGGCTTCCCGGGCCACTTCGGTGCCACCTCTGCCCATGGCGATGCCAATATCAGCCTGCTTCAGGGCCGGGGCGTCGTTGACCCCATCGCCGGTCATGGCCACGATTTCACCGTTGGCCTGCAGCGCCCGCACCAGCTCGAGTTTCTGGGCCGGGGCCACCCGGGCGAACACATCCAGACGCTCCACGCTGCTGGCCAGGCTGTCGGGCGCAAGCCGGGTGAGGGCCGGGCCATCGAGGCCTTCCAGGGGGCCGTCTCCGCTGCCCAGGCCGATCTGGCCGGCGATCGCCAGGGCTGTCTCAAGGTGATCGCCGGTGATCATCTTCACCCGGATGCCCGCGGCGCGGCAGGCTGCCACGGCCGCGATCACCTCAGGCCTGGGGGGATCGAGCATCCCCTGCAGACCCACGAACTGCAGGCCCCGGGCCACATGGTGTTCCTCGAGGCTGGGTTGCTGGGGCTGCGCCAAGCCCACCGCAAAAGCCAGCACTCGCTGGCCGCGGCCAGCCATCGAGGCCACAGCCTCATGAATGGCCTCGTCATCAAGGGGCTCATCGCTGCCAGTGGCATTCAGCTGGCTGAGGCAGCGGGGCAGCACCGCCTCCACCGAGCCCTTCACCAGGATGCGTGCACTCCCGTGCAGGGTGGCCATGTACTGCCGTTCGGACTCGAACGGAATCGCATCCCGCCGGGGGTGCTCGATCAGGCTGCGCTCATGATCCAGGCCGGCGGAGCGGGCCGCGACCAGCAGCGCCGTTTCCGTGGGGTCCCCCACCAGCCCGCCCTCCTCACTGTGGCGGGCGTCATTGCAGAGCAACCCCGCCAGGAGGGTTTCGCCCATGGCCCGGTTGGCCACCAGGGACTCCTGGTCCCAGAGGCTTTCGAGCGTGCACAGGTCGCCTGCGGCGTAGATCTCCCGCACCAGCATCCTGTTCTGGGTGAGGGTGCCGGTTTTGTCAGAGCAGATCACCGTGGTACTGCCAAGGGCTTCCACGGCCGGCAGCTTGCGGATGATCGCGTTGCGCCGGGCCATGCGCTTGACGCCGATCGCCAGGGTGACGGTCACGATCGCCGGCAGCTCCTCGGGGATCGCCCCCACGGCCAGGGCCACGGCCCCGTCGAACATCTCAGCGGAACTCCGTTGCCGGATCAGACCCACCGCAAAGGTGAGGGCGGCCAGCACCAGGATCAGCTTCAGCAGCGTCTGGCTGAAACGCTGGAATTTGCGGGTGAGTGGGGTGCTCAGGCTCTGGCGCTGACGCAGCACCGTGGAGATCTGACCCACTTCGCTGGCTCCGGCGCAGGCCACCACCAGCCCTGTGGCCTGACCAGCGGTGACGAAGCTGCCGGCATGAGCCATGCCAAGGCGATCCCCCAGGGCGGCATCCACAGGCGCCGCCTGAGCCGATTTCGACACCGGCAGGGATTCCCCCGTGAGCGCCGATTCATCCAGCCGCAGTTCACGCACCTGAAGCAGGCGCAGGTCAGCGGGCACCCTGGCGCCAGCGCTCAGCCGCACCAGATCGCCGATCACCAGCTGCTCGGAGGGCAGGCGGAGCTCCCGTCCGCCACGCACCGCATCCACCTGCGTACGCACCGACTGGGCCAGTGCCGCGATCGAGGACTCGGCCCGATCCTCCTGCACGAAGCCGATCACCGCATTGATCAGCGTCACGCTCCAGATCACCAGCGCTTCGCCGAGGGAGTCGATCCAGAGCTTGATCAGGCCCGTGACCAGCAGGGTGTAAAGCAGCGGATTGTGGAACTGGTCAAGAAAGCGGAGCCAGCCTGGCCGCCCCGGTAGCGCCGTGAGCTGATTGGGACCGAAGCGGGAGAGGCGCCGGGCCGCTTCCTCGTCGCTCAGACCTCGCTCGGGATCGCTGCCCAGCCGGGTCACCAGCGCAGCGCCTTCAAGGGCGTGAAACGGTAGATCCTGGTGGTTCTCGTCCCACAGACGGGTAGTCGGGCCTGACATGAAACAGCGCGACGAGAGGTGACGCTATCGGCCCCTCCTCCCGACCGACTCAAACCTGCTGTCGCTTCAGCTGGAAGCCGCCAGTTCAGCCTCGATCGCGGCGATCGCCAACCGGGTGGCGATCACCGCATCGGGGTTGAGGCTGATCGAATTGATGCCTTCGTTCACCAGAAAGCGGGCGAATTCTGGGTAGTCACTGGGGGCCTGGCCGCAGAGGCCGATCGGACGGCCGCAGCGGTGGGCGGTTTGGATGGCGAGGTGGATCATCTCCTGAACGATCGGATGACGTTCATCGAAGAGGTCGGCCACCAGGGAGGAGTCACGGTCGATGCCGAGGGTGAGCTGGGTGAGGTCGTTGGTGCCGATCGAGAAACCATCGAAATGCTGCGAGAAGGCTTCAGCGCCGATCACGTTGCTGGGCAGCTCGCACATCACATACACCTTGAGATCGTCCTCCCCGCGCACCAGGCCGTGGCGGGCCATCTCCTCGAGCACCCGCTCGCCCTCCTCCGGGGTGCGGCAGAAGGGCACCATCGGAATGGTGTTGCGCAGACCCATCTGGCGGCGAACCCGCAGCAGGGCGCTGCATTCCAGGCCGAAGGCCGCCCGGAATCCCGGGGAGGTGTAGCGGGCCGCTCCCCTCCAGCCGATCATGGGATTCGCTTCGATGGGCTCAAAGGCCCTGCCACCGAGCAGGCGGGCGTACTCATTGCTCTTGAAGTCGGAGAAGCGCAAGACCACCGGTCTGGGATGGAAGGCCGCCGCGATCCGTGCCATCCCCTGGGCGAGCCGGTCCACGTAGTACTCGGTGGGGTCGTCGTAGCCGGCGGTGAGGCTGGCGATGGCCTCGCGCTCTGCTGGATCGCTCACCCGCTCATGCTGCAGCAAAGCCATCGGGTGCACCCGGATGTGGTTGGCGATGATGAACTCCAACCGGGCCAGACCAACGCCGTCGCAGGGGATGGCCGCGAAGCGGAAGGCCTTCTCCGGGTTCCCCACGTTCATCAGGATGCGGGTGCGCGTGGGTGGCAAGTGCTCCAGCTTCTGCTCCTCCTTCTCGTAGCGCAGCAGTCCCCGGTAGACCATGCCGTCTTCGCCTTCGGCGCAGCTGATCGTGATCGCTTCCCCGTCCTGGATGCGTTCGGTGGCGTCGCCACAGCCCACCACCGCGGTGATGCCCATCTCTCGGGCAATGATCGCCGCGTGGCAGGTGCGTCCCCCCTGGTTGGTGATCACCCCCCGGGCCTTCTTGAGGATCGGTTCCCAGTCGGGGTCGGTGCGCTCGGTCACCAGCAGATCGCCAACTTCGAATCGGTCGATGCCACTGGGGTTGAGGATCACCCGGGCGCGGCCACTGCTGATCGAGGCTCCGATGGCGCGTCCGTGGGTGATCAGCTCCGCATGATGGGGCTTGAGATGCCAGCGACAGAGCACCGAGCCCGACCGTCTGGATTCAACCGTTTCAGGACGGGCCTGAAGAATGAACAGCTCGCCGCTTTCTCCGTCGCGGGCCCACTCGATGTCCATCGGTGTGGCCGTCCCATGGCGGGCGCTGTAGTGGTCTTCGATCAGGCAGGCCCAACGGCCCAGGGTGAGGGCCTCTTCATCGCTGATGGCATAACGGCCGCGCTCCGACAGCGGCACGGGTTCGTTGCGCACCGTGCCGCCGTCGTCATACACCATCCGGATCGCCTTGCTGCCCAGATGCTTGCTCACGATCGCGGCATAGCCCTCCCGCAGAGTGGGCTTGAACAACAGGATTTCATCGGGATTCACAGCACCCTGAACCACGTTCTCGCCAAGGCCATAGGCCGCATTGAGCAGCACGGCGTTACGGAAGCCGGTTTCGGTGTCGATCGTGAACATCACTCCGGCGGCGCCCAGGTCGGAGCGCACCATCCGCTGCACGCCGATGGAGAGGGCCACCTCCAGGTGATCGAAGCCGTTGATCTGGCGGTAGGAGATGGCCCGATCGGTGAACAGGGAGCTGTAGCAGCGCAGGCAGGCGGCCAGCAGATCGTGTTCTCCGCGCACGTTCAGGAAGGTCTCCTGCTGGCCGGCGAAGCTGGCATCGGGCAGATCCTCCGCGGTGGCACTGGAGCGAACTGCCACAGGCCCGGCCCCCAGCTCGGCATAAGCAGCCGCCACGGCATCGACGAGCTCCGGCGGCAGTGAAGCCCCAAGGATCAGCTCCCGTGCGCGCCGACCAGCCTGCTGCAGGGCCGTGAGATCGCCGCTGTCGAGCTGGCCCAGGATGGCCCGCAGGGGGACCTCCAGGCCATTGCACTTCAGGAACAGCCGGTAAGCGGCGGCGGTGGTGGCGAAACCGCCGGGCACCCTCACGCCCTGGCTGGTCAGCTCCCGGATCATTTCCCCCAGAGAAGCGTTCTTGCCGCCCACCTCAGCAATGGCACCGATGCCCACCTCTTCAAAGAGCCGCAGCAGAGGTGCGTTGCTCATGGGGGGGGGGGGATGGTTGGGTTGGGGCCCATGGCGATCGACTCGGGCAGAGACCCAGGCTAGGAACGGCTGGCGGCCGGGTCTGCCTTCAGCGGCGTCAGCCGCAGCTCCCCGGCCGGAGGGGTGCCGGGCGCGAGGTCAAGGCGGCTGGCGGCCCCCCGCAGGGCCACCGGTTTGCCGGCCCGCCGGGCCTTGAGGGCATCGCAGAGATCGAGGGGCTTGGCCTTGGGATCGAGCCAATCCAGAGACCAGGTTCTCGTTTTCTGCCCGGCGAGAGAAGAGACCGCCACCAGCTGGCCGGTGTCGAAGCCGGCAGCCTCCACCAGCCCCGGGGCATAGCCGTGGCGTTGCTTGAAGGCCAGCTCAAACCGGTCCCAGCCCGGCCCGCGGCTGAGGGAGTCGACGCCCAACTGGGCCAGGGGCAAGGGCTCGCTCACTGGAAAGGGCCAGACCAGCGTCAGGTTCTCGGGGAGGTCGAGTTCGGCTACAGCCTTGGCCAGGGGGCTGCCCGGAGTTGTCATCACCACCAAGGAGGAGGGGGTGTACCAGCCCACGTCATCACGCAGCTGGGTCATCACCTTGGCGTCGGGTTCCACGATCGCCTCGGGGTCGTTGGTGGGGCCCACGGTCCAGCCACCGCTGCCTTCGATCGTCTCCACGAAGCGATCGGCCAGGGCCGCCTGCTCCGCTCCGCCGTCATGGATCACCATCACCTTGCCCTTGTTGTCCTCCAGCAGCCCCCTCGCCAGCCGATCGGCTTCGAGGCTCCGCGACGGCAGGACCGGCCAGATCCTGTCGGCGCCCACCTGGCTGGGCAGGCGCTGCAGGGAGTAGCCCCGTTGCAACGGCAGAAGCACGTTCACCCCCCGGCTCTGGGCGAGCCGTCCGAAGGGCAGCAGATTGACCGCAGGAGGGGCGATCAACAGCTCCGGCATCGGGACGCCGAGCAACAGGGCCTCTGGATCCTTCTCCGGCGGAAGCCAGCCCAGTCCCTGGCTTGGGGGGCGCAGGCCGCAGGCCCTGGTCTCCTCCATGGCCAGTCCGTAACCGCGGCGCAGGCCATCTCCCACCCCCGCCAGCAACCCTTCACTGGGCAGCAGCATCAGCACCTCCTGGGGAAAGGGGGTACTGGCCGCCAGGCTCTGAACTCCCACGAGCACAGCCGCCAGCCCGACACCGACGCTCCAGAGGGGAAGCCGCACCCCGTGCTCTGGGGCGGGAGGTGGCCCGCTTCCCAGTCCGCCAGTGGTCATGGCCTGTACCGTCCAGCTCAGCGAGATTACGTGCTGCTCTGTTCCTAGGTTTGATCTTCTCTTCGAGGGACGCATGCCGGGCCCCACCGCTCCAATGCTGGCTTCACTGCCCGCCTCCCCTGCGGGGTGTTCGCTTCGCCACCGCCTGATTGCTCTGCTGGCCGGCTACGCCGGACTGGTGGGCCTGCTTCAGCCACTGCCAGCGCTGGCCATTCCCCAGCAGGAGGCCATGAAGAAGCTGGCGGTGATCCCGATCTTCGTGCTCACCGATTCCAAGGGAATCCCCCTTCCCCTGCAACGGGACAAGGCCCTGGTGCTGCCTCTTTATCTCGATCGGAGCAAGGCCGAGCAGGAATTGGCTGCCTTTCTCAAGGCCAACCCCACCATCAAGGCCGGGGTGCTGCCCATGCCAATGAATGTGGCCCTGGAGCGAGTCCAGGAGCTCAACAAGTCGTTGAAGGACCGCAAGCTGCTCTCACCGGTGATTCCCACATCCTCCGATCTGAGCCAGGCCCGAAGCCTGCTGAGCAAGCAGGGCCTCGATCAGAAGGCGATTCAGGAGGGTCTCTCCGTGCCTGTGTTTTTCACCAAGCCGCTGATCACCGTCAAGACGCCTCAGGGGGAGCGCGGGCTCTTTTTCTTCGACTACGCCTCGCTGCAAAAGGCGATGGCCAGCATCCCCGACCGCAACAAACTCACCGTTCAGGCTGCTGATCTCAGCGCCGTGATGGATCAGATCGTCAAACAGACCAAGGACACCTACGCCTTCTATCCAACACCGGAGTACTTCCGGTTGGTGGAGCAGCAATCCAGAACCAAAGGGGCTGGCCCAACTGGCTCTCCGCCGCCGGTGGCCCCACGCCGCTGAAACCGATCAGGACGGGGCTGCGGCTGCCCGTCTCGCCTACGGGGCAGTGTTGTCATCCGGTTCGGCCTCCGGTTGCCCCTCCGGCAGCAGCTGGGTGAGCAGGCCTCCGGCCAGGAGCAACGCAGCGATACCCAGGGCCAGGGGGCGATTGGCGTCCGAGCCATCACCGTTCCAGAGTGCGGCGCTGAGGAAGGCCCCTCCAAGCAACAGGGTCGGCACCAGCACAATTCCCTTCGCGGTGCGGTTCAAGCTCATAATTCCTTGGGGTCGTCCTCGCTGGACGGACAGCCTTCTGGGCGAATCAGCGACGGCAAGGGCTGGGCCAGGCCGGCACTGACCAGGCCTGAGCCCAGGTCATCCCCTCCCCTCAACACCTGAACACGGGCGAGCAGCACCCCGTCAGCGGAGCCCAGCGGACGCAGATTCACGCGAGTGCGACGTGGCAGTTCCTGGCGCAGCCAGTCTTCGGCGGCTCCTGACTGCTCGGGAGTCACGCTGATGCAGCCCAGCTGCACCGGGTAGCTGCGGTTCTGATCGCCCACCTGGAGCAGCACACCACTGCGCACCTGCAACACCTCTGCGGCGGCAGCCGGCAGGGCAGCGAGGGGATCGAGCAGCAGGCCCATCGCCAGGATCAAGGCCAGGAGCAGAGGAAGGGGGATCAGAGCTTGGCGCCGCAGCTGGGGCAGAAGAGATGGGCGCTTTCGGTACTGAAGCCACAAGAGCCGCATTGGCGGGTGGTGTCGATGGCCAGTTCTGGATGGCTGGGAAGACCGACCATCTGAGCGTTGCTGGCGCCGGGGGGCACCATCGGGTAGCAGTTCTCGTTGCGGCGCACACGCACGTCGATCAGAGCGGGACCTGGATGGGCCAGGGCCTCGGCCAGCTGTTCGCGCAAGCTGGCCCGCTCGCTGATCCCCACCCCTCTCACACCGAAGGCTTCGGCCAGCCGTGGGAAATCAGGCATCCCACGGGTCATCTCCGAGGCGGAGTAACGCTCGCCGTAGAAACTCTCCTGCCACTGCCTCACCATCCCCTGCCAGCCGTTGTTGAGGATCACCACCTTCACGGGCAGGTCGTACTGGGAGAGGGTGCCCAGTTCCTGGATGTTCATCAGGATGCTGGCGTCGCCGGCCACGCAGATCACCTGGTCGTCAGGGAAGGCCACCTGCACACCCATGGCCGCCGGCAGTCCGAAGCCCATGGTGCCCAGGCCGCTGCTGCTGATCCAGTGGCGCGGTGGGTTGTTCAGATACTGGGCGGCCCACATCTGGTGCTGACCGACATCCGTGGTGACGAAGGCGTCAGGGGCCAGGTCGCGCAGGGCCATCACGACCTCCTGGGGGGCGATGGCCCCTTCCGGGGTGGGGATCACCAGCGGGTAATGACGCTTCCAGCGGCTGATGCGCTCCAGCCAGGGACCCGTGCGTCCGTTGTCGCTCTCCCCGACTGAGGCCTCCAGAAGGGCCTCCAGCGCCAGGCGCACATCAGAGACGATCGGCACCTCCGGCAGGCGGTTCTTGCCCACCTCAGCCGCATCGATGTCGATGTGGATCACCTGGGCGCGGGGAGCGAAGCTGTCGAGACGCCCGGTGACCCGGTCGTCGAAGCGGGCGCCGGCGGCGATCAGCAGATCGCACTCGGTGACCGCGAAGTTCGCGTAGGCGGTGCCGTGCATCCCCAGCATGCCCACCGCCAGTGGATGGCGCTCATCAAAGGCCCCCTTGCCCATCAAGGTGGTGGTGACCGGCAGCTGGAAACGCTCGGCCAGGGCGATCAGGGAGGTGTGGGCGCCGGAGCTGATGGCGCCGCCACCCACATACAGCAATGGGCGGCGAGCCTGGCGGATCAGCTCGATCGCCTGGGCGATCGCCTCAGGGGCGGGACCACCGGGCACCTGGTAGCCCGCCGGGATGGCCGTGCCCGGCTCCACGGGGGTGTAGTCGAACTCCTCGAGCCCCACATCCTTGGGGACATCAATCAGCACCGGACCAGGGCGGCCCGTGGAGGCGATCAGGAAAGCCTCGGCCACGATCCGGCCGATGTCGGCGGGGTCGCGCACCACCCAGGAGTGCTTCACGATCGGCAGGGTGATGCCGAAGATGTCGGTTTCCTGGAAGGCGTCGGTACCGATGGCGGCGCGGGGCACCTGACCGGTGATCACCACCATCGGCACCGAATCCATCTGGGCCGTGGCGATGCCGGTGACCAGATTCGTGGCGCCGGGCCCGGAGGTGCCGAAGCAGACCCCCACCCGGCCGGTGGGCCGGGCATAGGCATCTGCGGCGTGGGTGCCCCCCTGTTCGTGCCGCACCAGCACATGCTTCAACCAGCCCCGGCTCTCGGCCTTGTGCAGCGCGTCGTAGATGGGCAGGATCGCTCCGCCTGGGTAGCCGAACACATCGGTGACGCCGTGGCGATGGAGCGCATCCATCAGGGCATCAGCACCGCTCAGCCGCCCGGGAACGATGGGGGCAACCGCCTCAGCGGGAATCGGGTGTTGATCGCCTGGAGAGGACCCTGCTGTATGGGCTGCGGGGTTGACAGTTGTCGAGGGCACGGTGGTCACGGTCACGGTGGCGGGCAACACACGTAACGAAGACCGTCAGCGTAGGAGCTCACTTCCGACCTTGGGAGAACTGTTGCGGGGACTGTGGCTGCAACCGCCGGCCGCGCACCATAGCCCGGAGAATCAGGCCCGGATCGAGCCAGGTGCCCCGGTAGCGGATTCCCCAGTGCAGGTGGGGGCCCGTGGTACGGCCGCTCAGGCCCACATGAGCGATCAGCTGGCCAGCCCGCACCCGTTGGCCGGGGCGCAGCAGCACCGGGCCACTGGCATAGGTGCCGCCATGCGCCGCTCCGGCCAGGTGGCAGTACATGTGCTCGTAGTCGCCAGAGCGGATCACCACCCCCACTCCACAGCTTCCGTCATGGAAGACGTCGGCCACAGTGCCAGCCCACCAGTTGCGGATCGGCGAACCGAGCGGCGCGGCGATGTCGAGGCCGGAATGCATCTCCCTGCCGCCACCTGGACCGGTCCGGCGGCCGAAATGACTGGTGTAGCCAGCGAAGTGGACGATCGGGAACACCCCCCGGGCCCAGCGCAGTTCCGCTCGGGCCGGCTGGGGAGTCAGACCCAGATCAAAGGCCAGGCCTAGCTGCAGACTCACCAGGCCGGCCAGGAGTCCACGAGGTCTAGAGGAGACCGATGGCATGAAGCGGACCCCGGCCACTCAACAGCTCCAGTAGAAAAGCCGAAAAACCAAGCATGGCCAGGCGTCCATTCCAGACCTCGGAGCTGTTGTTCCACCCCCAGGCCCACTTGTCCTGGGGGTAGAGCTTCACCTGGGTGGGCAGGGAGGCGGCCTGATCCAGGTTCACTTCGGGGCCGGCCAGGGCCAGTTGCACCAGATCAGCCAGACCCTTGATGAAGGTGGGGTAGGTGTCAAGAGCGGGCACGCGCACGAAGTTGCTGATGCCGGCTTCAGTGGCGATTTCCCGGTATTCGATGTCAATTTCCTCGAGGGTCTCGATGTGCTCGCTCACGAAGCTGATCGGCACCACCACCAACTCCTGGACCCCCTCCTCACCAAGCCGCACCAGGGCTTCGTCGGTGTAGGGCTTGAGCCACTCCACCGGACCCACCCGGCTCTGATAGGCCAGGGTGTGGGGATTCCCATGGCCGAGCAGTTGTTCCAGCTTGGCCATCACCAGAGTGGAGCAGGCTTCGATCTCCTGCTGATAGGGATCACCGGCTTCCTCCACGTAGCTCTTGGGCACGCCGTGGGCGCTGAAGAACACGTGGGCGGAGGCGGGGTCGTGGCAGCTGCGCACCCCAGCGGCGATCAGCTCGGCCATCGCCAGCACGTAGCCGGGATGGTCGTACCAGCTGCGGATGCAGCGGATCGGCAATTTGCTGAAGGCGGGATCGGCCTGGCGCAGGCGCTGCAGTTCGCGGAAGCTCGAACCGCTGGTGCTGATCGAGAAGTGGGGATAGAGCGGCAGCACCACCACTTGATCCACCGAATTCGCTTTGATGTCGTCCACGGCCGACTCTGTGAACGGGTGGCAGTAGCGCATCGCCACATAGGTGGTGGCCTGGACGCCCTGCTGGCGCAGCTCACTCTGGAGCTCGCGGGCCTGCTGCTCGGTGATGCGGCGCAGGGGGGAGCCACCGCCGATGGCGCGGTAGGCCTCCTTGGATTTGTTGCTGCGCAGGGTGCTGATCAGCCAGGCCAGGGGCTTCTGCAGCAGGGGGGTGGGCAGCCGGATGATCTCCGGATCAGCAAACAGGTTGTAGAGAAAGGGGCCGACGTCTTCGATGCGCTCAGGCCCGCCGAGGTTCAGCAGCAAGACGCCGACCCTGGCCATACCTGAACTGATCCACTGATTGGCTCAGAGCGTAACCCTGCTGGTGCCCGCTGGCGGTAGGCGGCACTGATCGATAACGTCGGCGCGCCCATCGCCGCCATGGCGGCCGACCCACCGTCTGGTGGCGGCCACCGGCTCCCACTGCCCTGACCCCTGCCCTGACCCCTTCCCTTGCCGCGATTGATGCCGCATTGAGCCAGGAGAATGCCCGCCTGGCGGCCAGCGGCCTGGCCCTGCGACTGGAGCGACGGGGGGGGCGGCTGGCCCTGCGCGG
This sequence comes from Synechococcus sp. EJ6-Ellesmere, assembly GCF_024345875.1. Taxonomy (NCBI): domain Bacteria; kingdom Bacillati; phylum Cyanobacteriota; class Cyanophyceae; order Synechococcales; family Synechococcaceae; genus Synechococcus; species Synechococcus sp. EJ6-Ellesmere. Next base: position 3,648 of record NZ_JAGQBY010000061.1, on the reverse strand, counting down.
TCCGCTGCCCTGTCCACGGGGAGGCCCCCAGCGGGTGCAGCGCCTGAGCCTGGGCCTGGAGGCCAGCCCCAGTGGCCTGAACCAGGCCCGGCGGGAACTGAAACGGGTGAGCCAGGCCCTGCGCCAGCGTCGCTTCGACTGGGGGGACTGGGGCCGACCCACAGCAGCGGCTTCGGCGCTGGAGCGGCTCGAGGACTTCGAGAAAGCCTTTTTCAGCGATCCCCGCCGCCGCCGCAATCCCGCCGGAAGCCGCACCACCTGGAGTGCCGCCTACCAGCCTTACCTGCGCAGGCTGCGAGCCCGGCTGGAGCAGGGGGAGCCCCTCGACAGCGAGCAGCTGGTGCAGGTTCTGGAGGCGTATCCCCCTGCCAGCCGCAGCCGTCAGCAGTGCGGCACCGCCCTGGCGGCCCTGGCCCGCCAGCTGGAGCTGCCCCTTCCCGTCGACTGGCGCGAGCGGGCCGCCGGCTATGGCCTGCACCAGGCCCAGTACCGGCGTCTGCCCAGCGATGCCCAGCTGCTGGAATGGGTGGAGCGCATTCCCAACCCCCGTTGGCGGCTGGTGTACGGCCTGATGGCCACCTATGGCCTTCGCAACCACGAGGTGTTCTTCGCGGATCTCTCCGCTCTGGCCCAGGGTGGCGACCGGGTGATCCGGGTGCTGCCCACCACCAAGACCGGTGAGCACCAGGTGTGGCCCTTCCAGCCCGAATGGGTGGACCGTTTCGATCTGGCCCCCCTTGGCGAGAGCGGCGACAGGCTCCCCGCTGTCTGCACCGACCTCAGGCGCACCACCCTGCAGCAGGTGGGCCGTCGGGTGGCCGAGCAGTTTCGCCGTTACGAGCTCCCCTGCACCCCCTACGACCTGCGCCATGCCTGGGCCGTGCGCACCATCCACATCGGCCTGCCCGACACGGTGGCGGCGCGGATGATGGGCCACTCGGTGGCGATCCACACCCGCACCTACCACCACTGGATCACCCGTCGGGACCAGCAGCAGGCCGTGGATGCGGCCCTGGCCCGCCAGCGACTGACCCTCTGAGCCAGCCAGCGCGCCAGAGTGCCCAGCGGTTGCCGAGCTCAGCGTCCATGTCCGACTCTCCTGCGGCCGACCCGCTCGATCAGGTGGTTGCAGAGCTGGGGCCCGGCGGGGATCTCGCCCCCGAGCGCGACGCCGAGGCCTACCGCCGCCGCATGCAACGGCGCCGGGAGGTGCAGCAGCAGCGGGTGGGGGAACGCAGCCTTGAGAAGGGGCTGGTGCTGGTGTTCACCGGAGATGGCAAGGGCAAGACCACGGCTGCCCTTGGTCTGGTGCTGCGAACCCTGGGTCATGGCGAGGGGGTGGCGGTGGTGCAGTTCATCAAGGGAGGCTGGCAGCCGGGGGAAGCCCGGGCCCTGCAGCTCTTCGGTGATGATCTGGCCTGGCATGCCCTCGGAGAGGGCTTCACCTGGGAGACCCAGGACAGGGAGCGGGACCGGCAGCTGGTGCAGCAGGCCTGGCAGCGGTCCCTGGCGTATCTCGCGGATCCCGCTCGCAAGCTGGTGGTGCTCGATGAGGTCAACGTGGCCCTCAAACTGGGCTATCTCGAGCTGGATCAGGTGCTGGAGGGCCTCGATCTCCGCCCGGAGCTCAGCCACGTGGCCCTCACGGGCCGGGGGGCTCCCCAGGGCCTGGTCGACCGGGCCGATCTCGTGACCGAGATGAAGCTGGTGCGCCATCCCTTCCGCGAGCAGGGGGTGAAAGCCCAGGCCGGCATCGAGTTCTGAACCTTGCAGGCGCCACTTCAGCGATTGCGGGAGCGCTTGCTACTCTGCCGCCGACTGTGTTCGCCGTGCGCGGAATTCCGATGGCTTACCAGCGCGTTCTGCTCAAACTCAGCGGCGAGGCGCTGATGGGGGAGCAGGGCTACGGCATCGATCCCGCCATCGTCCAGGCCATTGCGGCGGATGTGTCGGCGGTGGTCAACACCGGCAAGGAACTGGCCATCGTGGTGGGAGGAGGAAACATCTTCCGCGGCCTCAAGGGTTCCTCGGCCGGCATGGACCGGGCCACCGCCGACTATGTGGGCATGCTCGCCACCGTGATGAACGCCATCACGCTCCAGGACGCCCTGGAGCGTGATGGCGTTCCCACCCGTGTCCAGACCGCCATCGCCATGCAGGAGATCGCCGAGCCCTACATCCGGCGCCGAGCCATTCGTCATCTTGAGAAGGGGCGGGTGGTGGTGTTCGGCGCCGGTTGCGGTAACCCTTTCTTCACCTCAAGGCCACAAAAGTGGACGGGGTGTATGACAAGGATCCGGCCTGCCATCCCGACGCCATCCGCTACGACCAGCTCACCTTTCAGGACGTGCTCAGCGGTGAGCTGGCCGTCATGGACAGCACCGCCATCGCCCTCTGCAAGGACAACGCCATCCCGATTGTGGTCTTCGACCTGTTCGGGCCCGGCAACATCGGCCGCGCCATTGCCGGCGAGCCGATCGGCACCCGCATCGTTCCTGCCGGCTGACCCCGGTCAATCCCCGCAACGCCCATGGATCTCGACGCCAGCATGCGCAAGTCGCTGGAAGCCACCCAGCGCACCTTCAACACCATTCGCACCGGGCGGGCCAATCCCTCGCTGCTCGACAAGATCACCATTGAGTACTACGGCGCCGAAACACCCCTGCGTTCGGTGGCCAGCCTCTCCACCCCCGATTTCCAGACGATCCAGATCCAGCCCTTCGACAGCGCAGCGATGGCGTCGATCGAGAAGGCCATTGCCATGAGTGATCTGGGCCTCACCCCCAACAACGATGGCCGTCTGATCCGCATCAATATCCCCCCGTTGACGGCTGACCGACGCAAGGAGTTCTGCAAACTCGCCTCCCGCTACGCCGAAGACGGCAAGGTGGCCCTGCGCAACATCCGCCGCGACGCGATCGAGAAGATCAAGAAACAGGAGAAAGACGGGGAGCTCTCCGAAGATCAGAGCCGCGATGAGCAGGAGAAGGTGCAGAAGCTCACCGACCGCTTCATCGTCGAACTGGAGAAAAGCCTCGCGGAGAAGGAAGCCGACATCCTCAAGGTCTGAGCGTGGCCAGCTCTGCAGCCGGGTCAGGCTTTGATGCCGATGTGATCGTGGTCGGCGCGGGCGCGTCTGGGGCGGCGGCGGCCTACCACCTGGCCGCTCGGGGCTGGAAGGTGAAGCTTCTTGAGGCAGGAACCCTGCCCCGGCCGAAGCCCTGTGGTGGTGGCATGGCCGCCTCCGTGCAGGCCCTCTTCCCGTTCGATCTCACCCCGGCCGTCGATCGGGTGATCACCAAAGTGCGCTTCACCTGGTGCCTGGAGGATCCCGTGATCGCCGAGCTGCCTGGGGAGGCACCCTTCTGGATCGTTCGCCGCTCACGCCTGGATCACTTTCTGGCGGAGCAGGCGGTTGACTGCGGTGCTGATCTGCTTGAGGGCACCGCCGTGGAAGCGATCACCCGGGAGGAGAATCACTGGTGCGTGCAGACCTCAGCGGGAGGCTCGCTCAACTCCAGGGCTGTGGTGATCGCCGATGGGGCTCGCTCAGTCTTAGGCCAACGGCTGGGGCTGGGTTCGCTTAAGCCTCGCTTCGCCTCAACTGTGTCGGTGGAGGTAGAGGGTGAAGTGCAGGAGCCCGACACG
>NZ_JAGQBY010000060.1:0-16449 GCF_024345875.1 Synechococcus sp. EJ6-Ellesmere | reverse complement strand
GCGGACGCTGGTCTGCCGGCCCTGCCGCTGCTGTTCGCCCTGGCCGGTGCCCTGCTCTCGGCCCTGGCCTACGTGAGCGTGCGCGCCCTGCGCAGCAGCGAGCATCCCCTGGTGGTGGTGTTCTATTTCCCGCTGATGGCCCTGCCGCTCAGCCTGCCGCTGGTCTTGTTGCAGCCGGTGGCCCCCACGGCCGCTGAGCTCGGCTGGTTGCTGGGGGTGGGGGTCTTCACCCAGCTGGGGCAGATCGCCCTCACCTACGGATTGATGGGCATGGCGGCCGCCCGGGCCACGGCCATCAGCTACGTGCAGGTGCCGCTGGCAGCCCTCTGGGGGGTGTGGTGGTTCGGCGAGACCGTGCCGGCCAGGGTCGGGTTATCGGCTCTGCTGGTGCTGCTGGCCACCCTGCTCAGCCTGCGGGCCAGTCCTGCCCCGGCCAGCCGCTCCGCCTCGACGTGATTGGCCAGTTGTGGAGAGAGTCAGGAGGGAACGACGGATTCGGGAAGCATCAGCAGGGAACCGATCAGAAAACCCATCGCCCCCACGAGGGTGAAGATCAGCGACACCGTTGGGAAAGCCGGCCCCATGCTGGAGGGCAGCACAATGCTGGCCACGGCTGACAGCAGGAACCCCACACAACCAAGCAGGTTGGTGGTGGTGACCCACCAGGACAGGCTGCGGGGCTGCCATGCCCACGGGGAATGGCAGGTTTCCATGAAGGCGAAAGAGCCGGAGGCCATGAACAGCAACGAACCGAGAATGTTGGGCGCCCAGATCAACAGGTCCTGGTCGAACCAGTCCAGCCCGGTGTTGAGCGCGTTGTAAGTGTTGAGATTGAACAACAGCGTGCCGGGGAACTGCAGGGCACAGCTGAGCCAACCCAGATCCCCTGGCTTCCACCCGAACCAATGCCAGTGTCTTCGACTGCGCTTTTGCTGGCCGGAGACTGGAGGGGCGTTGGCGGCCTGAAACAACTGCAGGTAGGCGGCGGTGGTGAACGGGAAGGAACCCAGAAGGAACACCGTGCTCACCGCCTCCGGGCTCAGACGCCACTGCTGGGCCAGCGGTGGGTGGAGGCTCAGCCAGCTTCCGAGCCCGAACAGCACTGATCCAAGGGCAAACAACACGCCGATCCACCAGTTCAGCTCCCGTGGCATCCACAGGCATCGACGCAGAGCTATCTCCAGGGCCAGGGCGTTGTCACCCGCTTGCACAGGCAGACCCTTGCGATTGTGGCGTGAGCGCCACAGGCTCACGATCTGCCCCTCTCTCCAGGCCACGCGCTTGGTGATGAACGGCCATGGACCCTCCTTCACCAAGACGGAGCGTCCAGGCCGGTCGGCGCTGATCGTCATCGCAGCTGTCTCAGTGATGGAATCCCGAGGCTTCTTCGCGGCTCAGTGAGGTGCTGACGGGATGCCGCTGGAGATGGTCGATCGCGCTCCTGATGTCCTCCAGCAGCAGGTCGGCGAGGTCAAGGCTGACGCCGTGCCGCACCAGAATCCTCTGGATGGCCTGATCGCTGCAGTGGGCCGGCAGGGTGTAGGCAGGCACCTGCCAGCCCCGCACCCGCAGGCGATCGGCCAGGTCGAAGAGGTTGAAACCCGGATCCACGCCATCCTTGATCCTCCAGCACAGGGCGGGAATTCCTGTGTCGGGATCACCGCCGTAGATGATCTCGAACGGACCCAGTGTTTCGATCTCCTTCGCCAGGTGCTGGGCGGTGGCATAGCAGGCGTTGTGCACCTTGCGGTAGCCCTCTTTGCCCAGGCGGATGAAGTTGTAGTACTGGCAGACCACCTGGCCGCCGGGCTTGGAGAAGTTCAGGGTGATGTCGCGCATGTTGCCGCCCAGGTAGTTCACCCAGAACACCATCTCCTCGGGAAGATCCTTCGCCTCTCGCCACAGCACCCAGCCGACGCCAAGCGGTGCCAGGCCGAATTTGTGGCCTGAGGCATTGATCGATTTCACCCTGGGCAGGCGGAAATCCCAGATCAGATCCGGGCTGCAGAACGGGGCAAGAAATCCCCCGCTGGCACCATCCACGTGGATGGGGATGTCGAGGCCGGTCTGCTGTTCATAAGCATCGAGCGCTTCGGCCACCTGCTGCACCGGCTCATACTGCCCAGTGAAGGTGACGCCCAGCGTCGGCACCACTCCGATCGTGTTCTCATCGCAATGCTTGAGCACCTGCTCCGGCGTCATCATCAAGCAACCGGATTCCATGGGGATCTCCCGGTGCTCGATGTCCCAGTAGCGCGTGAACTTATGCCAGCAGATCTGTACAGGACCAGTGACGAGATTCGGCCGGTCCGTGGGCTTCCCCTGCTGGCGCCGGCTGGCCTCCCAGCGGCGTTTCATCGCCATGCCGCCAAGCATGGCCGCTTCGCTCGATCCGAGTGTGGTGCAGCCGATCGCCCCATCGATCGACGGGGCATTCCAGAGATCGGCCAGCATGCGGGCGCAGCGGGACTCGATTTCGGCAGTCTGCGGATATTCGTCCTTGTCCTCCATGTTCTTGTTGATGCACTCATTCATCAGCTGATGAACTTCCGGCTCCAGCCATGTCTGGCAGAAGGTGGCCAGGTTCTGGCGGGAGTTGCCATCGAGCATCAACTCATCGTGGATGGCGGCATACACAGCCCTGGGATCTTTCTCCTTGGCTGGAAACGTGCGCTTCGGCATGCCAGTCGAGAGATCGCCGGAGGCATAGATGTCGTCGTCGCTGGAGTGACGCTCAGATTGAAGATCTGGCTTGGATGCCATTGAATAACTTGGCGATTCGATTGAGCTAACTCTATGGCATTTGCAGATTGATTACTGGCGCCTTTGTTGTGAGGTGGCTGGCCCTGATCAGGCTGGCCGGTCGCGCTCGAGCGGCAGTGGATCCACCAGCCACTCCTGGCTGAGGCTGTCGGCGGCCGCCCCGACCGGGCGGGCCAGCCGCCAGCTCTCCCCCCGCTCGCCCCGCAGCAGATACAGCTCGAAGGGGCTGTCCACCCGGTAGGGATCGTCCGCCAGGCGCCAGTCGAACTGCCCGGTGAGGTGCAGGCCCTTGCCCAGCCCGATCGGAATGGCCTCCTGGTGATTGACGCGCACCCGGCTTACCTGGGGCCGCCCCTCGCTGGGCTCCAGCGCCAGGGCGTCGGCGATGGCTCGCTGGGTGAGCTCGATCTGCAGCCCCAGGGCCTGCAGCAGCACGGCCCGGGGCGGTTGGCCCACCGCCTGGCAGCCGCCCAGCCCCAGCGGCCCCACCCCGAGCAGGAGCACCAGCAGGGCGCTCAGCAGCGACCTCCTCCACTGGCTCCGCGGGAGGGGGATGGCCATAGACCGGCTGGCGGGGGTTGGCGGACCGGGCAGCATGGATCGGTTCAGGAGTGGTCTCCATGATCGGCTGGCTGCAAGGCCATGTGGCAGAGCCGTGGCAGCAGGGCAACCGTTGCGGGCTCCTGCTGGCCTGCGCCGGCGTGGGCTACGAAGTGCAGCTCACCCGCCGCCACTGGGAGCTGCTGCCCCCGGCTGGCAGCCCGCTCTGCCTTTACACACACCAGTCGATCCGTGACGACGGCTGGACGCTGTTCGGTTTCGGGGCACGCCACGAGCGCGATCTGTTCCGCCTGCTGGTGGCCGTCAGCGGTGTCGGACCCCAGATGGCCCTGGCCCTGCTGGGCACCATGCCCTGCGAGGAACTGGTGCGGGCGATCGTTCAGGCCGACCTGCGCCGTCTCTGCCGGGCGCCGGGGGTGGGCAAGCGCACGGCCGAGCGGCTGGCGGTTGAGCTGCGCGGCAAGCTGGCTGAGAGCTTCGGGGCGCCTGCCGCCGCTGGCGATGACGACCTGCTCGATGGGGTGGCCGGCAGCACCGATGGCGACCCCGGGCCGGCTGCTTCCACCCGCGAAGAGCTGCAGCTCACCCTCACGGCCCTGGGCTACGAGCCTCTGGAGATCAGCCGTGCCCTGCGTGCCCTCGGTCGGGAAGGACTCGATCCGGCCCACGACGCCGACGCCTGGCTGAGCGCCTGCCTGCGCTGGCTCGCCCGCGAGGCCGCCTGAGCGGGCCGCTTGGTGGCCAGCACCCTGAGGCGTTAGGTTGATTGTTTGCACCGTCAGGGCCCGACGCCGGCATGCCGCTCGATACCACCAAGAAGCAGGAACTGATCAACTCCCACCAGACCCACGGCACCGACACCGGTTCGGTCGAGGTTCAGGTGGCGATGCTGAGCGAGCGGGTGACCCAGCTCACCGGCCACCTGCAGAAGAACAAGCACGACTTCTCCTCCCGCCAGGGGCTGCTGAAGATGATCGGCCGCCGCAAGCGGCTGCTCGGTTATCTGCGCGCCGAGAGCGAGGAGCGTTACAGCCAGCTGATCGCCAAACTCGGCATTCGGGGCTGAGTTCAGCCATGGCGGCCAAGCGCAAGCCCCTGCCGTTTGAGCCGGAGCGTCAGCCCAGGGCCGGCGCCACAGCCAAGGCCGGCACGACAGCCAGATCTGGCAGCAAGGCTCAGCCCAGGGGCTCCCAGGTGATTCCGCCGGCCGTGGCCAACCGCATGGCCCGCCGCATCGGTGTGGCCACCGGTATTCCTTCCGTGCTGGGCATGGGCGTGTTCATCGGCAGCTACCTGCTGGTGAGCCGCGGCATCCTCGACGTGCCGCCTGTGGTCACCCTGGCCAGCTCAGGGGGCCTGTTTCTGCTGGGAGTGCTCGGTCTGAGTTATGGCGTGCTCTCCGCCAGTTGGGAGCAGGAGCCGGGCACCCTGCTGGGCACCGAGCAGATCGGCACCAACATCGCCCGCATGAAGGCCTCGATCAAGGCCATCCGCCAGGGCAGCGGCAGCGGCGCCTGAGGCTTCAGGCGTTCTGCAGCGCCGAGTGAAGCCTGGCGGTGAAGGCGGCTTCAGTGAGGGTGCTCAGTGCAGCGGCGCCATCGCGCACGCAGAACTGGTGACCGAGGCGCACGTAACGGGCTTCGTCGTGGAGCTGCACCTTCGCCACCACCGGCACTCGCACGCCGGCCTCCTCCTGCTCCGGTCGGTGCCGCACCAGACACTCCCTCAGGCGGTGCTGCACGGTGATGTCGCTGGCCTGATCAGCCATCAGCTCCACCAGCAGCACATCGAGGTCGTCGATGGCGCGGCAATCATCCAGGATCAGCTGCACCCGGTCGTCGCGGCGGTCCACTGATCCCCAGATCATCAGCCGCGCATCCACCATCAGGTGGTCACTGAGGCGGGCGTAGGCCTTGGGGAACACCACGCACTCGGCGCTGCCGCTGAGGTCCTCGAGCTGCAGCACGGCCATGCGATCGCCCTTGCGGGTGGTCACCTGGCGCACCTCCGGCAGCATCGCCACCACACTGACGCGAGCCTTGTCGGCCTGTTCCTCCAGCCGCCCGAGGCTGATCGGCGAGAGCATCCTGATCGGCCGTGCCAGCTGGCGCAGGGGGTGATCCGAGAGGTAGAAGCCCACCAGCTCCTTCTCCAGGCGCAGTTTCTCCTTGGGGGGGTAGTCGGCCACCGGCGCCGCCTTCGGGGCGGTGCTCTGATTGGCGGGGCCTGGTTCGGCTGCTGCCGATCCGGCGGCTTCACCGGGGGTGGCGAAGAGATCGAACAGGTTGCCCTGGCCGCTGGCGCGGTCCCTGGCGCGGGAGCTGGCCCAGTCGAGCACCAGATCGAGGTCGGCCATCAGCTGGGCGCGGTTGGCACTGGGCTCCAGCCCATCGAGGGCACCGCAGTGGATCAGCGACTCCAGCGCCCGCCGGTTCATCAGCGTGGTGGGGATCCGGTCGCAGAGGTCGGCCAGGGAGGCGAAGGGCCCGTCCTGGACACGGGCCTCCAGCAGCTGGCGAATGGCGCCATCGCCGAGGTTACGTACCGCCGAGAGTCCGAAGAGGATCTTCTCCCCTTTCGGGGTGAAATCGATGCCGGAGGCATTGAGATCGGGGGGCATCACCTCGATGCCCATGGCCTGGCAATTGGCGATGTAGCGCTGCACCTTGTCCGTGCTGCTGGCATTCACCGTCAGCAGGGCGGCCATGTAGGCCACGGGGTAATGGGCCTTGAGGTAGGCCGTCTGATACGTGACGGCGCCGTAGGCGGTGGAGTGGCTCTTGTTGAAGCAGTATTCGGCGAACAGCACCATCTGCTCGAACAGCGCTTCGGCCACCGCGGCGCTCACCCCCCGCGCCGTGGCTCCCTCCACGAACTGGCTGCGGTGTTTCTGCATCTCCGACACCTTCTTCTTTCCCATCGCCCGCCGCAGCAGATCGGCTTCTCCGAGGGAATACCCAGCCAGATCCTGAGCAATGCGCATGATCTGCTCCTGGTAGACCATGATCCCGTAGGTCTCCTTCAGGATCGGCTCCAGGGCCGGGCAGGCGAAATCGATCGCTTCGCGGCCATGCTTGCGGTTGATGAATTTCGGAATCAGGCCGGCATCGAGCGGACCTGGCCGGTAGAGGGCCAGGATCGAGGAGATGTCCTCCAGCGAGGAGGGCTTGAGGTCGCGCACGATCTGACGCATGCCGCTGGATTCGAGCTGGAAGATGCCCTCCAGGTCGCCGCGCGCCAGCAGGGCGAAGGTGTCGTCATCGCAGGGGGGTAGGTCGTCGGGATCAATGCGCTCACCGCTGCACTGCTCCACGAGATCGAGGGTCTTGTCGATCATCGTGAGGTTCTTGAGGCCGAGGAAGTCCATCTTCAGCAGCCCCATCGCCTCCACGTCTTCCATGAAGTACTGGGTGATCACCTGGCCATCGTTGTTGCGCTGCAGCGGCACCAGCGAATCCAGCGGTTCAGCCGCGATCACCACACCGGCGGCATGCACGCCGAAGGTCTTGTTGGTGCCCTCGATGCGGCGGGCCATGTCGACCCAGCGGCGCACCTGGGCATCGTTCTCATACTTCTCGCGGAATTCCGGTGCCGGCGACTCGGGGCCGATCATCTCCTTGAGTTTGGCAGGCTTGCCCCGCACGACGGGAATCAGTTTGGCCAGGCGGTCGGCATCGCCGTAGGGGATGTCCAGCACGCGGGCCACATCCTTGAGCACCGCCTTCGAGGTCATCCGGTTGAAGGTGATGATCTGGGCCACCTTGTCCTCGCCGTAGCGCTGGGTGACGTACTCGATCACCTCGCCGCGGCGCTCGATGCAGAAATCGGTGTCGATGTCAGGCATCGACTTGCGCTCGGGGTTGAGGAAGCGCTCGAACAGCAGACCGTTGCTGACGGGATCGATGTTGGTGATGCCCAGGGCATAGGCCACCAGGGAGCCGGCGGCCGAACCCCGGCCCGGCCCCACTGGAATGCCCTGTTCGCGGGCGAAGCGGATGTAGTCCCACACCACCAGGAAGTAGGTGGGGAAGCCCATCTGCTCCATCACCTGGAGCTCGAAGGCCAGCCGCTCGCCATAGAGCGGATCGATCGGATCACTGCTGCCCAGGTGCAGCCGCTGGCGCAGTCCCGCTTCCGACACCTCCGCCAGATAACTCACCGCCGTGTGCCCGTCGGGGATCGGGAAGCGGGGCATCTGCTGGCGGCCGAGGATGTCGTAGGCCTCAACCTTCTCGGCCACCACCGCGGTATTGGCGATCGCTTCGGCCACCACCTCCGGCTCGAGGTGATCGGCGAAGAGGCGGCCCATTTCCGCCTCGCTCTTGATGTATTCGGTGCCGGTGTAGCGCAGGCGCTTCTCGTCGGTCACGAGCTTGCCGGTGAGCACGCAGAGCAGGGCGTCGTGGGCCTCCACATCGGCGCTGCTGAGGTAGTGGGCATCGTTGGTGGCGATCAGCTCGATGCCCAGCTCCCTGGCGATCCGCACCAGCTCCACGTTCACGATCCGGTCTTCCGGCGAGCCGTGGTCCTGGATCTCCAGGTAGAAGTCGGCTCCGAAGCGCTGCTGGTACCAGCGGGCCACGTCGCGGGCCACATCGGGGCGGCCCTTGAGGATCGCCTGGGGAATCTCACCGCCCAGGCAGGCAGTGGCCAGGATCAGTCCTTCGCGGTGCTGCTCCAGCAGCTGCTTGTCGATGCAGGCCCGCGAGAAGATGCCGCGGCCGCGCATGCCGCGCAGGTGGCTGAGGCTGGTGAGCTTCACCAGGTTGCGGTAGCCGGTGTCGTTCTTGGCGAGCACCACCAGGTGATACCGGCGTTCGCCCTTCACCCAGGGATCATCGATCGAGCCGTTGATCACGTACATCTCGTTGCCGATGATCGGCTTGATGCCGGCTGCGGTGCAGAGCTTCAGCAGCTCAATCGCGCCGTACATCACCCCGTGATCAGTGAGGGCCAGGGCCGGCATGCCCAGCGCCACGGCCCGCTCCACCATCTGCGGCAGCTGGCTGGCGCCATCCAGCAGGCTGTAATCGCTGTGGTTGTGGAGGGGGACGAAGGCCAAGGGCTCAGGCGTCAGACGCCACCACGGGGTGTTGCCACGTTAACGGCCACCAGATGTGGTGTCAGCCGGCGGCTGACTCAGGGCACCAGGGCTGCGGTGGGTCTGGTGTCCATCACCCGGGCGGCCTGCTCGTAGTGGTGGGCCACCTGCAGCAGGCGGGGCTCCTCGAGTACGCCGGTGATCAGCTGCAGGCCGATCGGCAGGCCGCCGTCGTCGAAGCCGCAGGGCACGCTGATCGCCGGCAGGCCGGCCATGTTCGCCGGGATCGTGAGCAGATCGGCCAGGTACATCGCCAGGGGATCCTCGGCGTGGGCGCCGAAGCGGAAGGCGGTGGTGGGGGAGGTGGGTGTGAGCAGCACATCCACCGCGCCGAAGGCCGCATCGAAATCGCGGCGGATCAGGGTGCGCACCTGCTGGGCCTTCTTGTAGTAGGCATCCACGTAGCCGGCCGAGAGGGCATAGGTGCCGATCAGGATCCGGCGCTGCACTTCATCTCCGAAGCCCTCGGCGCGGCTGCGGGCCGTCATCTCCGCCAGGCTGCCGGCCTGCTCGGAGCGGTAGCCGTACTTCACGCCGTCGTAGCGGGCCAGGTTGGCCGAGGCCTCCGAGGGGGCGATCACGTAGTAGGTGGCGATGCCGTCGTTGAAGCGGGGGCAGCTCACGTCCACCAGCTCGCAACCCAGGGCCTCCAGCTGGGCAGCGGCCGCCAGTACCGAGGCCTTCACCTGGGGATCGAGGCCCTCGGCCTCGAAGCATTCCTTCACCAGACCCACCCGCAGGCCCTTCACGGGTGCCTGCAGAGCGGCGCTGTAATCGGGAACGGCAGCCTTGAGGCAGGTGCCATCGCGGCGGTCCTCACCGGCGATCACCTGGAGCAGCTCGGCGGCATCGGCCACGCTGGTGCTGAACGGTCCCACCTGATCGAGGGAACTGGCGAAGGCCACCAGGCCCCAGCGGCTGACGCGGCCATAGGTGGGTTTGAGGCCCACCACCCCGCAGAAGGCGGCCGGCTGGCGGATCGAGCCGCCGGTGTCGGAGCCCAGGGAGGCGACGCATTCGCCGGCGGCCACGGCAGCGGCACTGCCGCCGGAGCTGCCGCCCGGGACCCGCTCGGGGTTCCAGGGGTTGCGGCTGGGTCCGAAGGCGGAGGTCTCGGTGGAGCTGCCCATGGCGAACTCATCGAGGTTGGTCTTGCCGATCAGGATTCCTCCGGCCTGCCACAACCGCTCGGTCACGGTGGATTCGTAGGGCGGCACGAATTGCTCCAGCATCCGGCTGGAGCAGGTGGTGCGGATGCCTTTGGTGCAGAGGTTGTCCTTGATCGCCAGGGGTATCCCGGCCAGAGGCGGCAGGGTTTCACCGGCAGCGCGAGCGGCATCGATGCGGTCGGCATCGGCCCGTGCTCGCTCCGATGTGACCTCCAGGAAGGAATGGAGGGTGCCATCGACGGCCTCGATCCGGGCCAGGTGCTGGTCGGTGAGCTCCCGGGCCGACACCTCGCCGCGCTCCAGTTGCCCACGCCACTCGGCGATCCCCATCAGCCCTTGCCTTGCATCGGGCGACGCTATCAGCCAGGGTCCAGGTCTTCGGTGAGGGGTTCACCGCGGCGGGCCTGCAGCAGTTCGTGCTCGATCGAGCCCGGTTGCTCGTTGTTCACATCGCCGAGAAATACGGGAAGCTTCGCCTCCAGATCCTCCCGGCGCACGAAGGGCCCGAACCAGTAGATGACATGCGGCGCTTGGGTTTCCACCCGGGCCCACCAGGCCACCCCCAGACCATTGGCCATGCCTCTGAGCAGCCGAATCAAGGGGTTCATCGAACCTTGGCGAACCGCACCATTGTGCCGATTGAAGGGCCGCTCCCTCGCATCAGAGGCGGATGTCTCCCTGGAAGGGCGAGCCGGTGGGGGGCGTGAAGCTCAGCTCGATCTCTTCGGGGAGGGCCACCTGCAGTTCCAGCTCAGGAGCGGGGTTCTCTGGAGCCACCTCCGGACTCGTGTCCTGAACGTCGTTCTGAACGTTGTTCTGAATGCCCTCCTCGGCGACGATCTCCTCGATCGGCTCCTCGATCACCTCCTGGATCTCGCTGGTCGCCTCAGGAGCGGGATCGCCAGAGCTGTCGGTCTCTGGCGATGTGGTCTCGGGCGCTGGTTCGGCGGGGGCCACGGCCGGGCTGCTGCTGGCGGCCGCGGTGGTCGGCACCTGGGGCCGCACCAGCCGCGGTGCCGGGGCGTTGCCGCTGATGTTCTTCATCCAGCCCCGCCGGGCGATTTCGTAGAGCAGCAGGGCGGTGGCCACCGAAGCGTTCAGGCTGGGGGTGGCCCCGCGCAGGGGGATGCGGATCAACTGGTCGCAATGCTTGCGGGTGAGCATCGAGAGGCCCTGGGCCTCCGAGCCGGTGACCACCACCAGGGGGCCATCGAGATCCGCCTCCATCAGGCTCACGTTGCCTTCCTCGGCCAGGCCCACGACGCGGTAGCCAGCGTCCTTGAGCTGCTCGATCGAGCGGTTGAGATTCACCACCCGGGCCACGGGCAGGTGCTCGAGGGCGCCGGCCGCCACCTTGGCCACCGAGCCGGTGAGGCCCGCGTTGCGCCGCTGGGGCAGCACCAGGCCATGGGCACCGAGAGCCTCGGCGCTGCGCACGATCGCCCCCAGATTGTGGGGATCGGTGAGCCCGTCGACCGCCATCAGCAGCGGCGCTTCACCGATGGTGCTGCAGCCATCGATCAGGCTGGCCAGATCCAGGGTTTCTGCTGCCGCAGCCTGCAGCACGATCCCCTGGTGCACGGCGCCGCCGCTGATCTGACCCAGGCGCGCCCAGGTGACTTCCTCCACCAGCACGCCATTGGCCTTGGCATCGCGCAGCAGTTGCAGGAAGCGTGGGGCGAAGCGCAGCTCCGGGGTGCACCAGATGCGGTGGATTGGACGATCGCCCTCCAGGGCGGCCTGGGCCGGGTGGCGGCCCCAGACCAGATCGTCGGCAGGTTCGGCGCCGAAACGCTCGGAACTGCCGCTGGCCTCGGGCCCTGGGGCCTCGGGTTCGCTGAAACGGGACGTGCGTGCAGGGGGGCGCCCCGGCTGGAAGCGGGGCCTGTCGCCATCGGGTCGGCTGAAGCGGGGCGCCCCGAAGCTGGGGCGGCGGCCCTGATCACGGCCCTCAGGGCGCCCCTCGGATCGGCCCTCCGGGCGGCCTTCTGGGCGGCGCTCGGGCCTGCCCTCGAAACGACCTTCAGGCCGGCGACCCGCTCCCGGGCGCTGGTCGTCGAAGCGTCGCGCTGCGGGGCGGGCGCCGATCACGCGGGTGGGGCGACCGGCAGGGCGGCCCTCCCCCTGG
This sequence comes from Synechococcus sp. EJ6-Ellesmere, assembly GCF_024345875.1. Taxonomy (NCBI): domain Bacteria; kingdom Bacillati; phylum Cyanobacteriota; class Cyanophyceae; order Synechococcales; family Synechococcaceae; genus Synechococcus; species Synechococcus sp. EJ6-Ellesmere. The sequence continues at coordinate 4,727 of NZ_JAGQBY010000060.1, read as the reverse complement.
GGACGCTGGACACTCTCACGCCGGGGGCGGTCCTCCCGCCCGTCGCGCCCCTCGCTGCTGCCGCGCCATTCGGGACGGGGCCCGCCGAAGCGGGAAGGTTTGCCTCCTCTGGCCCCACCGGAAGGCCGATCACCGGAACCAGCACCCTTCGGCTTGCGGCGCTCAAAACGTTGGCTCATGGGTCGCTCGGCAAAGGGTCAGAAAGGTCGGTCTCGTCCAGATGATCCAGAAGCTGGGCAAGCCGCTCGGGATTCCGCAAAAAGAGCCAGCCCACCATTGTCTCAAATCCCGTGGCCCGGCCGTAGCTGGCCGGATCACCGCCGCGAGGACCCCGGCCGGCCCGGTTGCGGCCGCGGCGCCCCAGCTCGCGCTCCCGTTCGTCCAGCAGCGGCTCCAGGCACTGCAGCGCCTGGGCCTGGGCCTGGGCCCGCACCCGAGCCACCACGGCCTGGTGCAGTTCATCGGGGCGGCCCGCCTGGTGGCAGTGGCGCAGGCGCTGGTGCAGCTCCCAGACCGCGTCCCCCAGCCAGGCGAGCTGGAGCGCACCGAGGGTCTCGGGCTGGTGACGGTGCCGGGGATCGGGCTGGATCTGGCGCAACCAGGCCCGGCCGTCGTGTTCAGGGTTTGGCAAGGGCGGCCAGGGCCGTGTTCAGATCAGGCTGGAGGTGCAGGAACTGCTCCAGCCTCACGAGTTTCACCGTCTGGATCACGCGGGCATTGCCCACCATCACAAAGCCCACCTTGGCATCGGCGCACTGTTTGGCCAGCTGCACCAGCACACCCAGTCCGGAGGAATCGATGAAATCGATGTGGGTGAGATCCAGCAGCACGGCTCGCTTGTCGCTGCCGCGCTGCTCGGTGATGAAATCGCGGAACTGCTTGTCGGAGTAGGCGTCGAGCTGGCCGGTGAAGCTGAACAGCAGACAATCCTCCCGTCGCTCTAAGCCGCCCCGCAGAGATACGGTCAACCGGTGCAGTTCAGGAATCGTTCCAGCCCTCGCGAGAAAACAAGAGGCTGAAGTGTAAGCAGGGATGGGAGCAGGTTCAGCGCCGGTTGAAGGTCTGGCATGAAAGCGTGGCCGCCGGTGCTGCCTCAGGGGCGTCGCTCGGCCATCAGTCGCACGAAACGGCCGAAGTGGTGATCCGCGTCGTGGGGCCCGGGGCTGGCCTCTGGGTGGTACTGCACGCCGAACACCGGCTGAAGGCGATGGCGCAGGGCCGCCACGGTGCGGTCGTTGAGGTTGTAGTGGGTGACCTCCACCAGGTCCTCGGGCAGTGAGCTGGCCTCGATCGCGAAGCCATGGTTCTGGCTGGTGATCTCCACCAGGCCCTCGCCGCCGCAGGGATGGTTCAGCCCGCGGTGGCCGTAGCCGAGTTTGAAGGTGCTGCCGCCCAGGGCCAGGCCCAGGATCTGGTGGCCCAGGCAGATGCCGAACACCGGCAGATCGGCCTGACCGAGCAGATCCCTGGCCAGGGCGATGCCTTCCGCCACCGCCGCCGGATCGCCCGGGCCGTTGGAGAGGAACACCCCCTCCGGCTCCAGCGCCAGCACCTCGGCGATGGTGCTGCTGGCGGGAAGCACCGTGACCGTGCAGCCATGGGCCGTGAGCCGCTCGAGGATGGCCCGCTTGATGCCGAAATCGATCGCCACCACCCGATAGGGCCGCTCCGGCGACGGTTGCAGGCGCTGATCGAAGCCGGTGGCGCACAGTTGCTGCCAGAGATAAGCGCTGGGGGCGGTCACCCTCGCCGCCAGGTTCAGCCCCTCCATCGAGGGGCTGCGGCGCACCAGCTCCAGCAGCTCGCGGGGGGCGGTGCCATCACTGCTGATCACGCCGTTCATGGCCCCCCGCTCGCGCAGGTGGCGCACCAGGGCGCGGGTGTCCACCCCGGCAATGCCCACCACCCCATGGGAGGCCAGCCAGCTCGGCAGGTCGCCCCGGCTGCGCCAGCTGCTGGGGGTTGGCGCCAGCTGGCGGGCGATCACGCCGCGCACATGAGGGGCCTCGGCCTCCTGATCCTCCGGGGTGACACCGGTGTTGCCCAGTTCCGGATAGGTGAAGGTCACCAGCTGACCGGAGTAGCTGGGATCGGTCATCACCTCCTGATATCCGGTCATGCCGGTGTTGAACACCACTTCACCGATGGCGGTGCCCCGCGCCCCGAAGGCCGTGCCCCGCAGCAGGGTGCCATCCGCCAGCACCAGCACGGCCTCGTTGGCGGCCGGGCTGCCGCTGACGGGCTCGGTGGTGCTGGCCGAAGCCGGGGCTGCAGCGCTCAAGGGGGGGATGTCGAGTGAATCGATCATCCCCCAGGCGGCGCTCAGCTGGCTGACGGCGGCGCCTGCAGGGCGGCACTGAGCTGCTCCAGTCGCTGCCAGGGGGCCTCACCGCTGAGGGCCACGAGGGCCTGCTCCAGCCCGGCCGCCACCGAATCGGCCAGTCCGGCGGCCCAGAGCACCAGGGCCGTATTCAGGGCCACCACCTCGCGCTGGGGGGTGGTGGCCTGCCCGCGCAGCACGGCTTCGAGGATGCGGCGGTTGGTCTCAAGATCCCCGCCCGCCAGCGCGGAGAGGGGGGCCAGCCCCAGGCCCAGCTCCTGAGGGTCGACCTCCATGGCCCGCACCGTTCCCCCCTCCACCAGGCGCAGCTGATTGACTCCCGCCAGGGAGGCCTCATCCAGGCCGCCATGGCCGTGCACCACCACCGCCCGCTCCAGTCCCAGGCGGGCGAGGGCATCGGCCATCGGCTCCAGCAGATCCGCTTTGGCCACCCCCAGCACCTGCGCTTCCGGATGCAGGGGATTCACCAGTGGTCCCAGCAGGTTGAAGACGGTGCGCACCCCCAGGCGCCGGCGCACCGGGGCGAGCTCCACCAGGGCCGGATGCCAGCCCGGGGCGAACAGGAAGGTGACCCCGCTGCTGGGTAAGGCGGCCACCACGGTCTGGGGATCGGCCCTGAGGTTGAGGCCGATCGCCTCGAGCACATCAGCGGAGCCCACCTTGCCGCTGGCACTGCGGTTGCCGTGCTTGGCCACCGTGGCGCCGCAGGCGGCGGCCACGAAGGCCACGGCGGTGGAGATGTTGAAGGTGTCGGCCCCGTCGCCGCCGGTGCCGCAGGTGTCGACCAGCTTCAGGGGCGGGCGCTCGCCGGGCAGGCAGGAGTCCTCGCGCAGCACCCGCGCCATCGCCGCCAGTTCCTCGCCGCTCACCCCCTTGCTGCGCAGGGCCGCCAGCAGGGCTCCGGTGAGTTCGGGCTCCAGGCTCCCCGCCAGCCAGCCCTGCATCAAGGCCGTGGCCTGGGGTTCCGAGAGCGGCTGGCCCTGCAGCAGCTGCTCCAGCAGAGTCGGCCAGGGAGAGGGAGCAGCCATCGGTGCGAGACGAACGTGGGAGGAGGCCCGGTCAGAAAAAAACCCGGGTGCGAGGCACGCCGGGCCGGGTGATGGGGAAGTTTCCACTATCTCTGCCAACGGCGCTCCGCTGCGGTTGCTGCCGCCGCTGAGCGGGCCCTTGCTCACCGTTCGTTACCCCCTCCGTCGTTACCCCTCCGTCGAGGAGGTGTCGAAGCCGCTGCCCACCGCCTCGGCGCCTACCACAGCCCCAGGCCGGTAGCCCTGCGCCCAGATGGCGCGGGTGCGGCGCTGAAGGTCCTCGAGGCTCAGGCCCCACAGGCGCAGGGTCTTGCTCAGGTCGTCCTGCAGATCCTCAGCGCCGGGGAAGCCGTCGTAGCGGTTGAGCAGCCGGGCCAGTTCCGCCAGCTGGCCGTCGCTTGGCTGCTGGGCCGCCAGCAGGCCGTCCACCAGCTCCCGGTCGGTGGCATAGAGGGGATGGGCCTGGGAGTGCGCGGCGGAGCCGTCGGACGGGGCCATGGGGCGAATCCTTAGGTTGGGTCCATCTGCTCCGCATCATGGCCGCCATCCGTCTGGGCCTGATCTGGCGCTACCTCCGCCCCCACCGGCGCGAGGTGTACCTCGGTGTCACCGCCCTGGTGGTGGTGAACCTGCTGAGCGTCAGTATTCCGCTGCTGGTGAGAGGCGTCATCGACGACCTCCAGGACGGTTTTTCCTCATCGACGCTGCTGCGTCACGCGGGGGTGATCGTGCTGCTCGCCACGGTGATGGCGGGCGCCCGCCAGCTCTCGCGCATGCTTGTGTTCGGCGTCGGCCGGCAGGTGGAGGCCAACCTGCGCCAGCGCCTGTTCGATCACATGCTCCGCCAGGAGCCGGGCTGGGTGCAGGCCACCGGCAGCGGTGAAGTGATCAGCCGCGCCACCAGTGATGTGGAGAACGTGCGCCGGCTGCTGGGCTTCGCCGTGCTCAGCCTCTCCAACACCGCTCTGGCCTATGCCCTCACCTTGCCGGCGATGCTGGCGATCGACCCCGGCCTCAGCCTGGCGGCGGTGGGGCTCTACCCGGTGATGCTGGTGGTGGTGCGCCTGTTCGGCGGGCGGATGATGCGTCAGCAGCGGCGCCAGCAGGAGGCGCTAGGCAGCCTCAGCGACCTGATCCAGGAAGACCTCTCCGGCATCAGCGCCATCAAGATCTATGGGCAGGAGGATCACGAGCAGGGCGCCTTCTCCCGGCGCAATGGCCGCTACCGCGACGCGGCCCTCTCCCTGGCGCGAACCCGCAGCACGCTCTTCCCACTGCTGGAGGGCATTTCCTCGATCAGCGTGTTGCTGTTGCTGGCGCTGGGCAGCGGCCAGCTCGAGAGCGGCCGGCTCAGCATC
>NZ_JAGQBY010000006.1:0-38480 GCF_024345875.1 Synechococcus sp. EJ6-Ellesmere | reverse complement strand
CAGCTGGTATCTGCGCCTGGTCACCTACGGGGTGCTGGCCGGCAGCACCGAGAAGATCCAGGAAATCGGGCTCAACGGGGCCCGCGAGATGTACAACAGCCTCGGCGTACCCATGGCTGGCATGGTCGAGAGTATGCGCGCCCTCAAGGAAGCCTCCCTGGCCCTGCTCGGTACCGATGATTCCGCCAGTACGGCCCCTTACTTCGACTACCTGATCCAGGGCATGCAAACCCCAGGCTGAGCCTGCGCCAAGCCCACGCTCAGCGTTCGGTTTCAAGGCTTCACCTTTTGCTTTGAAGATCCAGGAGCAGGATCTTTCCTAGCTTTTTAGTACGGATTTTTTGAAGGCAAGCAGGACGAAACAGCGGGACACCGTCACCCAAAGGGTTTAAAGCCAAGTCCTGCAGAACGAGACCGAAGTGCCCGGCCCCCAGTAGACGGATGCGTCGCTCAGTGCAGCCCAGATGTCTCATTGTGGTCCAATGCCGAGCCTCATAGTCGGGCTCAGATAAGACAGACGGGATGCATCTACCTGTTTTTACGGCGCGGAAATCCCATGGGCTCCAGGGCTTCTGAGATCGACCTGAGCAACCAGGCCAGGGCCACGAACGCCAGCCCGAGCAGCACTCTCAGCTGAGCCGCAGCGATGCCTTGATCCTCGTCGAGGCCATCTCGAATGAGACCAGACACAGGTCTTACCGCGAGACGCATCTTTGAGTGTTGCAGTCACTGAAGCGAGATGGCCTCAGGGGGCTGGGCGACCTGGGCGCTTGGGCTGCCGCTGCCATCGTTGAGCCAGCCATGGATCGCCTTGCCAGGCCTGGAGCGGCGGGGCCAGAGGCACCGATCTCCCGAATTCCCCGCTCAAGCCATGACCCAGCCGAGCCCTCCACTCACGAGCGTCATCCAGGACTTAATTCGGGACTCATCTCGCGTCTTGTGCTAGACTCCTTCGTCCAGTTCAAGACCAAAGCCAGGTCTGGTCTTGCCTCGCATTCAAAACAGTCAAGACGCAGGCCTGACTGCCTCGAAAGACGTGATTTCGGCACTACCCCAGGGCAGTGGTGCAGGGTCCGGACAAACAGAATCGATGGCGTACCTGTGTCTACAGCAGGTACGCAGGATTATCAGGCACTGCTATCACTGGCTTTTGAGCGGTGCAGAGGGCCCTGGACTCCCTGTCCAAGCGTGGCTGGACAGGACCTGCAGCAGAAGAGAACGGACCACGCCAATCGAGTGTCTGGCGACCTGGGGATGATCAGGAGGCGAGCGAGCACCAGGAGGAGGGCTTGACTCACCCCTCTCATTGATACTCAGAAATAGTCTCTTTTTTCTCAACTAAGACAGTTATCTGGACTACTTGGAGGTCCAAGACGAGACAAGTGCAACATCTGGATCGATCCCGTTCAGGCCGGCCGGCGATAAAGCTCCTTCAGCAACTGGTAAGCCTCATTGAGGCGACGCATCGCGTCGGCACTGCCTCCTGAATCGGGGTGGTGGCTCATGGCCTGGTCTCGGTAGGCCTCCCGGATCTGGTTGAGGCTCAGCTGGTGACCCGGCGCCGTGGGCAGGGCCAGCACCTTCAACGCCCCCTGCAGCGTCATCGTGTGCTCCAGGGTCTGGAAAGAGGTTCCCTGACGACGCCGGCGGAAGCGATGCACAAAACGGCGAATCAAGGTGGGCACCCGCAGGGTGAGTGTGCCGGTGCTGAAAGGATCCTCCAGCAAGCCAGCGACCACGATCACGCGGTTGAACCTGGGCGGTCCCGGGGGCCAGCCACTCACGAAGCCGCTGATCCACTGCTCCATCAGGGCCCAGGTGAAGGGCCGTCCCTCCGACTGATCCGACTGGGCCCAGATGTCACGGGCCAGCCAGAGCATGGCGGCCTCCAGCACCGCCTCATTCGCCGCTGTGCCGTAGAGGTTGAGCCAATGCTCATCGGCGGCGAGCAACGCCTGATCCAGTTCGGCGGCCTCCACAGAGGGCAGCGGTTCGCCGGCTGCGGCGGTCCGGGGATGCAGGCTGCGTCTCAGGCGCGCCGACGACTGCCGCACGAAGCCAGGCAGATCGATCCCAGTTGAACCCGTGGCTTCTCGCGGCTCCTGGGGCTGCTCGCGACGGGGGGATCTGGCCAGCAGCTCTGGCGAAGGCTCATCAGAGTGCTCAGGCTCTTGATCCGCTGCATCGAGTGAGAGCAGCTCGCCTGCCTGGCCCGTGACCAGCACCATGGCCCGGCAGGCATCCAGCTCCTCCTCATCCCCGGTCTCATCCTCGTCCCGCTCCTCCTCCAGACCATCGGTGCTGGGGAAGAGATCATCGAGCAGATGTTCAAGCAGGGCCCCACGGCTGCGGTGGCCCAGCTGTTTGCACAGCTCATCGATCTGCTCCACCTGGGCGACGGGCAGGATCAGCTGAATTCTCTTGCGATCCGCTTTCGTGTCGTCGGGGGGCACGGCAACCTGATCAGGTCGGGCTTAACGGCCCATCAACTGCCTGAGGAAGCGTTGCTGGGCATCGGCGGCCTCGTCGTAGCGATCCCGCAGAATCTGAGTCTCCTGGGGGGAGGCTGGGGTGGATGTGCGCACGGGCACTTCCGCCACAGTGGGGGAGCCTGCAGGCGCCTGGTTCAAAAGCCTCAGCGGAGGGAGGGGTGGCAACCAGGCCGGTACGATCGCCGGCCTCGGCAGCGGTGGGGGCGGAGTGGGCCGGGCGCTGGCGGGTTTGGCGGGACTACGGGGGGCTGCCGCGGCCGGAGCCGGAGCCGGAGCTCTCTGAGCACCAGCTACCGCCGGCGGGGCCGCCGCAGGAGTGGTCTTGCGCTTGGCCGCTGCTGCCGCCTCGGCAGCGGCAGCGCGGGCAATCTCAACCTGGCGCTCGCGCTCACGCAGCTGGGCGAGCTGATAGGCCGGCACCACGCTGAGCAGATGACCAGGGGTGGCATCCGCCGGATAAACCATGCTCACCTTGACGCGGTTGTTGACCCCGGGACGCAGGTTCAACTGGCTGAGGGAAAGGCTTTCACCGGAGCGCATACCCACATGAACTTCGCCATAACCCTCGTCGGTTTCAATCCCGATCGATCCGCGAAACGCCGTGAACTGACGGCCATTGGCCGTGGGGTGGCTGAAGACCAGTTCGTAGGGGCCTGAACCCTTCAGATTCAGCTCGACGTCGAAGCGAACGCCATAGGTGCCCACGTTGTCGAGGGAGGAATCGATCATGCGGCTGGCGAGGGTATTCACCTGGATCTCACCGGTGCCGAAGTGGTGACGGTTGGTGCTGGTGAAGGGCACATGCAAAGGGGCCTGGTTCAGGTCGTGGCTGATGCTGGCCTGGAAGGAATCTCCGAGAGCCACACCACCGACCCGGGAGAACACCTGCCGGTTCTGGATCTGGGGCAGCATGCTCAGGTAGGTGCGGCCCGGGGCCAGTACCCCCTGATCGAGAACCGCGAGCAGATCGGCTTCGCTGCGGGGATCCTCCGCTGCCACCACAGCCATCTGAAATGGACCATCACTGCGGCCGCTGAGCAGGCCGTTGGCAATGCCCCGGGCAGGAAGCTGGGTGTTGAACAGAACGGCCCGGCTGTTGGCTGGGATGGTGAAACGCTCAGGCAGCTTCGAGTCGCGCTGGTTGCGCAGCATGATCACCGCTGTGGCATCGCCTGGCCCCGTGTTCCAGGGCCTGGGGCCCAGTGGCTTGACCCCCATCAGGTGATTGGCCAGATAGGGAGCCTCGAAACTGTTGCGCACGGCACCGCGGTCGAATTCGAGCGTGACCGGCCTGGAGCCGGGGTTCATCACGATCGTGGCCAGGGTGAGTTGCCCGCGCACCAGGCCATAGCCAAGGCGGGTGGCATCCTCGGGGTAGTACTTGTGGTGCATGTGCAGACCGAATTCACCGTTGAAGGTGAAGGTGGCGTTGCGCAGGCTCTGGCCGGTTTCCCGGGCCACCGCTGATCCAGGTGCCGTGTTCACCAGGATGCCAGGGCCGAACACCTCTTCCGGCTGGTTCGAGTGGAGCACCGGCACGGCGTTGAAACGCCCCTGCAGTGGACGCGCAGCCTGTCCAGCCATCAGCTGCACGTAGGAGGCCCGAGCAACGGGTGGCTCCAGAACCGCGCCGGCCGCCCCGGACAGGGTGGCAACCACAGCGAGACCAATGGGACCTAATGCTCTCACTCTAAATCTCAATTGGGACGGTGTTGCGGTTTTGCGGTGGTCGCTCCCGAAGCCGCTTGGGCAGGGCCCTTGACTGGAGGGAGGTCTCGCTGGCACCTGCGCCGTGGCCCCAGCGATGAGGTGACGGCGCATCAGGGGTGGACCGCTCGCTAGAACCGTCCGTACACGTGACATTTTCTCATGTTTCCTCCCTTGCCCTGTTTCGGTGCGTCCGGCTGCGACCCCGCCTCCAGCCGCCGTCAGCATCAGGAGCGCAAGCTGCACATGCTCACCTACTGGCGGGACGGGGTCGAGCGGCAACTGGCGGCGGTGAATGCCGCGATCAGCACGCTGGAGAAGCAGATGGCCCGTGATGGGGGCCAGGAGCAGGGCTGAAGCCCAATCCCTCCCCTTCCAGGCGCTGCCTCAAGGTGTCCAGCGCCCGGGCGAGCAGGCGATGAACGGTCATCGGGCTGACCTGCATCTTGCGGGCCGTGCCCCTGAGGCTCTGGCCCGCCAGCACCACCTCCTTGACGACTGTGCGCTGGCGATGTTCCAGCTGGGCCAACAGCGCCATGATCCGCTCACCGGCCTCGCAGCCGCCGGGGCCGTCCTCCGGTTCCGGCTCGGCGGCGGCGAGCTTCTCCTCTTCCCCGTCCAGGCTCACCAGCCTGCCCAGCTGGCGCAGCTGCTCGAAGCGCTGCCACTGGGCCTCACTCAGGCCCAGCAGCTTGTGGAGGCTGGAGTTGGCCAGGGCTTCCTGGCGGTGGCAGCCTTCGGCAGCTGCACCGGCCTGGCTCTGCTGCAGCCGGCGCAGGCGGTCCTCCAACTCTCGCTGACGCCGGGGCAACCGGATCACAGGCGCCTGGTCGCGCAGGTAGTGAAGGATGGCCCCGCGGATGTGATGGCGAGCAAAGGCCTCGAACGGGGTGCCCTGATCGCTCTGGAACAACTCGGCCGCCCTGAGCAGGCCCAGAAGGCCCACCTGGGTGAGGTCGTCGCGACCCTCGCGGCAGAGCGAGCTGTAGTGGTGGGCGATCGGTCGCACCAGCTCAAGGTGTCGGGCCACCCTGTCGTTGCGCTGGCGCAGACGTCGGCTCAAGGCAGGCCGGCTGGAGCGGGGTTGAAGCAGGGAAGTGCTGGTCATCGGAATTGAGAAAGGTGGATGTAGTTGGAGTCAGATCAAGGAGCCACGACGCCGGGTCGCTGCCCCCTTTCCAGATACGGACCAGCCAGCAGGTTCCGGCAACCGTGAAACCACGGAATGATCGAACTCAGGCCTCAGCCCCTCGCCGCCACCGCCTGCAGCAGGGCCCAGGGGCCCTCGCGTTGCAGCCAGGCCAACTCCGAGCGTTCGCTGAGCAGCAGGTAGCCGGCGAATCCGAGGGCATTCACGCTGAAACCCGCCACGTGCTCCCGCACCCGCCGCACCGTGAGGAACCAGTGATCCGTGAAGATCAGGTTGTAGGGATGGAGTGGCCTGGGGTCGCTGCCGGGGTCACCCAGACCGAGGGACAGGGCGTGGGCGTGGTAGGTCGCCGCCAGGGCTTCGGCCCCATCGCCGGGCTTGCGGGGGCTGAGCTTGTAGGCCCAGGGCCAGTGTCGACCCACTCCGGCCAGCTGGGCCCGCACCAGCCGATCCAGAGGACAGGCCACCTGGTCGCCATGGCGCGGAAGTAATTGGAGGTGGCGGTGGGGCTGACTGGCCCCGGCCTCGGCGCAACTGTTGAAGAACCAGAGCCCGCTGGTGTCGGCATCCACCCGGGCCACGGCCGACCAGTCACCGCCCTTGAGCCAGCCCGACTGGGGCTCATAGCCCTGGGTGATCAGCAGGACATGGCCCGCCTGGACGGGGTATTTGTTGAGCAGCAGCAGATGACGCCTTCCCAGCAGGCACACCTGCAGCTGCGGATCCCAGGGGCGAAAGGGGTTGGGCTTGGGCCCCTGGGCCCGCAGGTGCTTCGGGGTGGCGGAGAGCAGGCGGCGCAGTTGAAAGGGTTCCCAGCCCTGGGGGGGAATCAACTCCGTCTCAAGGGGAACGAGGTTGCCGCTCCCTAGAGCATGACGGCTGCGCTCGAGCGCTTCAGCCCAGAAGCGCTCAGCTCGCTCCACCGATCTGCAACCGTGCCAGGGATGCCCCCTGGTAGTAGTGACCGAGGATCTGGTTGTAGCGCTGGCCCTGACTGGCCAGCTGCTGGGCACCCTCCTGGCTCATGCTGGCCCCCAGATGCCCATGGGCCTCCAGGGTGATCTGGGAGTTGGCGGCGTAGAGGCTCTCGACGATGCCCCCCTGGTAGCTGAGGATGAGGCCATTGGTGCTTTCGGTGGCCTCCCGGGTCCGGGCCGAGACCGACTCCAGACCCCGGTAGGCCTGCCAGCGGGTCGTGTCGCCCAGATGCCAGTAGCGGTTGGCGGGGCGGGCCAGATGGGCCAGGGCGTAGGAGCGCGCTGCCACCGCCTGGGCCTTGAGGGCCTCCATCGACCAGGAGCTGGGCATTTCGGCGCCCACCACCGAGGCGATGTAGCGCTCCAGAGGCAGATGGTTGATCGGCGTGATGCCTCCTCCCTCCCGCAGCAGGCGCAGCCGGCCCTCATAGGGCAATCCGTTGACCAGCAACGCCTGGCCGCTGGTGCTCTCAAGCCAGAGATCAGCACTGCTCTGACGACTCCAGTCCACGGACTCACCGGCGCCACCGCGGAGCAGCACCCGGCCATCGCCGTCCAGCAGTTGCCAGGGGCCTGTGCCCGAGAGCGTGGGCCGTCCGGCCTGGCGCAGCAGGGCCACCCGCGCCTCCAGCGGAACGGGCCGGCCAGCGGCCGGCTCCGCCAGAGCCAGGTCGCCGCTGACGGGAGTCCCGGAGGGGGATGAGGGGATGGCCGTGTCGGCGCGACGGGCCTGAATCTCCTGGAGCTGCCGCGCCTCGGCCTGGCGGTCGGGGTCATCGGCGGCGGTGGCCGGCAACAGCGCGTCCATCACCTTGGCATCGAGGCTGGAGCGGGGCTCGGTGAAGGCCTGCTGGGCAAAGAAGCCAAGGCCAACGGCCACCACGCTCAGGGGCGCGGTGACGAGGACACGGTTCAGCCCGGGCCTGGCAGCAGACAGCAGCTCCAGTCTCCGTCTTGTCCAGCGTCGACACCAGCGCTCAAGCGGCCATCCCACAGCAGTTGACCCGAACCCGACAGGCGGATCATGCCTGATGACAGCCGTTCGCACACCATCCCACCCGCCTGGGGGGAGGGTTGCCAGCCCACCACCAGCTCGCGCCCCAGCTGATCACACCACCACGGGGCCACCAGAGCATGGGCCGATCCAGTGACCGGATCTTCACTGATGCCGAGGCCCGGTGCCAGGAAACGCAACTGATAGTCGGCCGGCAGCCCCTGCACCGTGGGGCAGTGGCCGCTGGCCGCCAAGGCCTGCATCAGCACCAGGCCCTGGCGCAGCTCAGCCGGCAACTCCTGCGCGAGAGCGGCACCATCGAGACCGGCCAGATCGAGCTCCGGCGGCAACAGAGCCACCCAGTAGCCCAGGTCCGACCGCCAGCTGCGGACCGGTGTTCCCCCCAGCGACGGTCCCGGATCAACCGGCAGGGGCGAAGCCTCTAGGCCTGCTGAGGGGAGGACCAGCTGGGCACGGCCCGCACTCGACTCGCTCAGGTTCACCAGCAGGGGCCCTGAGCGGCTGTGCAGGCGGGTGGAGCCCCCTGGCGCCAGCAGCCCCCAGTGGCCGAGGGCCAGGGCGGAGGCCAGCGTGGCGTGGCCGCAGAGCGGAACTTCACAGCGCGGCGTGAACCAGCGCAGGGCCCACTCGTCCGCGGCTTCGCCGTCAGGCACGAGGCTGCTCAGGGGCAGCAGGAAGGCCGTCTCCGACTGCCGGAGCTGGGTGGCGACCGCCTGCATCCAGGCGGCCGTGGCTGGCCGCTCCAGGGCCACCACCGCGGCACCGTTGCCCTGCAGCGGTCGCTCGGCGAACGCCGTGATCAGGGCGGCCGGCAGAGCGCCGTCGCTCATCGTTCCTCGGGCTTGAGATCCCGCTCCATCAGGGCGCGCACCGCCTCGGGAGGGGTGATACGGCCCTCGATCAGGCCCACCACCTGGGCGCAGATCGGCAAGCGGGCCCCGCCCTGCTTGGCCAGGGCCAGGGCGGCAAGGGCCGCTGATGGGCCCTCCACCGTGGCACCGATAGCCCGGATCGCCTCCTCGGCGGAGAGTCCCTCCGCAAGGTGCAGACCGAAGCGGTAGTTGCGGCTGAGGCGGCTGTTGGCCGTGGCCAGCAGATCTCCCAGTCCGGCCAGTCCGTAGAGAGTGTCGGGATCGCCGCCCAGCTGCTGACTGAGGCGGCCCATCTCGGCCAGCCCACGGGTGAGCAGGGAAGCCTTGGCATTGGCTCCAAGGCCCAGCCCATCGCAGACGCCGGCCGCCACAGCCATCACGTTCTTGAGGGCACCAGAGAGCTCGGTGCCGATCGGATCGTTGTTGGTGTAGAGACGCAGTTGATCACTGCTGAGGACCTGCTGCAGCGACCGGGCCAGATCAGAGTGAAGCGAAGCCAGCACACTGGCCGCCGGCAGTCCCCCTTCCAGCTCCCCGGCCAGGTTGGGTCCACTCAGCACCAAAGTGGAGAGGGTGGGGATCGAGCGCTGCCAGAGCTGGGAGGCGGTGAGGTGCTGCTGCAGATTCAGCCCCTTGGTGCAGCTGATCAGGGGCAGCCCTGAGGGCCACCTGGAGGAGAGCCGCTGGGAGAGCTCCGGCACGCCGGCCATGGCGATGGCGCAGACCATCACATCCTGGTCCGCCAGCAGCTCGGCAGGCTCACCGCCGTTGCGCCGCGACCAGGTCCTGAGCTGGTGACCACCCTGCTGGAACACCTGGCCAAGGGCGCGTCCCCAAGCGCCCTGCCCATAGATGCCGATCCGCAATGCCATCGGACCATCATGGGCCATTCCCTTTTTGGCCCAGCCGATGTCAATGCCAGCCCCGGGAGCTGGAGCCCCTGAAGGCGCCCATGGCCTTGCCCACTGGCAGGGGGATGCCCTGGTGGTGGGCGGCGGCGGCATCGGCCTGGCCTTGCTCCAGGCTCTGGCGCAGCGGGCCCCCGCCCTGCGGCTGTGGGCCACCAGCCGGCGGCCGTGGCCAACGGGGAGCGTGGTGCCGCCCGAGCGGGCCCTTGGCCTCGACCTCACGGACGATTCCAGCCTCGAAGCCTGCGCCCGGCGGCTGCGGGACGAAGAGGTTCATCTGCGGCTGGTGATCAACACCGCCGGCCTGCTCCACGCCGGTGACCTCCAACCGGAGAAACGGCTGCAGCAGCTGCGGCGGAACTCCCTGCAGCGCCTGTTCAGCGTGAATGCCTATGGCCCGGTGCTGCTGGCCAAGGCCCTGGAGCCCCTGCTGCCCCGCCAGGAGCCGGTGCACTTCGCCAGCCTCTCGGCCCGGGTGGGCAGCATCGGCGACAACCAGCTGGGGGGCTGGTACGGCTACAGGGCCGCCAAGGCGGCCCAGAACCAGTTGCTGCGCTGCCTGGCCCTGGAATGGGAGCGCCGACTGCCCCTGGCCTGCGTGAGCCTGCTGCATCCCGGCACCACCGCCACGGCTCTCTCTCAACCCTTCCGCCGCTCGGTGCCGGCTGAGCGGCTGTTCACCCCTGAGCGGGCCGCCAACCAGCTGCTCGATGTGATCGCCGCCCAGGAGCCTGCCCACACCGGCCGCTTTCTGGCCTGGGACGGGACAACGATTCCCTGGTGAGCCGTCCCTGGAGAGAACTCAGGCCTGGGGGGAGGCGGAATGGGCGAAGGCCTGAAGCAGCTCCAGGGGGATCAGCTCCAGACAGGAGGCTTCGCTGGCCTCCAGCCGCACCGGCGGAGCCACGCCGTCGTCGTGGGCCTCCAGCCAGCGGGGGGCACAGACGCACCAGTGGTCGCCCGCTTTGAGTCCGGCAAAGCCATAGGCAGGCCTGGGGGTGCTCAGGTCGTTGCCCTGGGACAGGGAGTAGCGCAGAAACAGATCGGTGACGACGCAACAGACCGTGTGGCGGCCATGGTCGGAGGGATCGGTGCGGCAGTGGCCGTCGCGGAACCAGCCGGTCATCGGCTCACAACCACAGACGACCAGAGGCTGACCCAGCACATTCAGCGCCGAAGGGCTGGGGGGTGTCGACGATTGATCCACGCGAAATCCCTGGAACAAGCGTCGAGTCTGACCATCTGCGGGAACGAAATCCAGCGGGGAGGTTGACGGATTCGGGGGGGCAGGCGTTAAAGGTCATTGAGCCGTGGTGCTGGAAGGCCTCCTTCTGCCGCCCTTCCGCCTTGCCTTCAACACCTTCATGAGCTGGGATTTCGCCGAAGACGCTGCCTTCATGGCCCTGTACGACGCCTTCAAGGAAAGCGGTGAAACCTCCGCCATGGAATTTCTCGCCCATGGGGAGGGTGCCTTCCACTTTCAGGAGCTCACCCAGAACGCCGCTGGAGAGGGCTTCGATCTGAGCGACTCCACCGACCTCGAGGCCTTCCAGCAGGAAGTGATCGACAGCCTCGAATCGCTCTGAGCCTCAGCCGTAGAAGAAGTCGATCTCCTTGGCCTTGAGGCCATCCCAGCCGGCGGCCCTGAGACGGGCATCGAGAGTGGCCTGATCGAGATGCTTGGAGCCGGTCTTGACCACCCGGTTGCGCATCGATTTGCGCACGCCGCTGCGGGCCCGGGCCGCCTCCAGTGCCATCACCTCGTTGTAGAGGCTGAGCATCTCGGCAGGGATGGGGCTTCCATCGAGATCAACGCCGGCGGCGATCGCCGCATCAACACCATCAGGACCGGCAATCGCCATGACAGAACAGACAGAAACAGCCTCAGCCTGCCACTGCCCCCGCTGACCAGGCCCCTGCGGCCGTGGTGCCAAGGGCCTCAGGCACTGAAATAGCGGGCACGGCTGTGAAGCGCCACCAGGGCGGTGGTGCTCTGCTCGGGATCGAGCTGATCGCTCTCATCCATGGTCAGGCCGATGCGACCGGTATCGAGCCAGGCCAGCTGCTGGCGGGAATCGGCCACATTGGGGCAGGCCGGATAGCCGAAGGAGTAGCGGCTGCCGCGGTAGCGCTGGGCCAGCACATCGCGCAGAGCCGCCGGTTCCTCCGCCGCGAAGCCCAGTTCCCTGCGGATGCGCGCATGGGTCCACTCAGCAAGCGCCTCGGCCATCTGCACGCCGAGGCCATGGAAGTAGAGATAGTCGGTGTAGCGATCGGCGGCGAAGAGCTCCCTGGCATAGGCACTGGCCCGCTCTCCCATGGTCACGGCCTGCATCGGCAGCACATCACTGGGCCTGCCATCGCTGAGATCTCGGAAGAAATCGGCGATGCAGTAGCGGTTGCCGCCCCGCTGGCGCGGCAGCTCGAAGCGCCCGAGCTCCCGCTCACTACCCTCGGGATCAAACACCACCAGGGCATTGCCATCGCGGCCGCAGGGGAAGTAGCCGTAGGCGGCCCGGGGCGTGAGCAGGACCTCCTGCCGGCAGCGCTCGATCCAGCTCTGCAGCACTGGCTCGGCCTTCTCCGCCAACATCGCCTCGTAGGCCTGACGGCTCTGCTCCTGGCTCTTGCGCAGCTGCCACTGGCCGGCGAAGAGGGCGTTGCGATCGAGATAGGCAAACACCTCATCGAGGGGAATCTCTCCCTCCTGGATCAGGCAACTGCCCAGAAAGGGAGGCTCCACGGCGGGCTCCTCGGGCACCACCGCTGAGCGATGGCTGGTGACTTCGGGTGCGCTGGCGGTTGCTGGTGTGGCCTGATCGTCTGGGCTCGCCGCTTCAGCGCCAGAAGCTTTGGGCTCAACCGCTGGCTCGGGTTCGGCCTCCAGGCGCAGACCCGCGGGGGCACCGGCCAGGAATCCGAGCCGGTCATCCCACTGGCCTGCCTTGCGGGCTTCCGAGAGCGCATCCATGAAGCGCAGATCGGCAAAGGCATCGCGGCCATAGATCACCTGGCCGTTGTACACGGAGCGGCAATCCTTCTGCACAAAGCGGGGGGTGAGGGCCGCCCCGCCAAGAATCACTGGAGCGGTGATGCCCGCCTCATTGAAGGCCTGCAGGTTGTCCTTCATGAAGGCGGTGGATTTCACCAGCAGCCCGCTCATGGCGATGCAATCCGCCTGGTGAAGGTGCTGAGCCTCGATGATCGCCTCGACCCCCTGCTTGATGCCGAGGTTGATCACCTCATAGCCATTGTTAGTCAGGATGATATCAACCAGGTTCTTGCCGATGTCATGCACATCGCCCTTGACGGTGGCGATCAGGAACTTGGCCTTGGCACTGCTCACCCCGTCGACCTTCTCCATGTGAGGTTCGAGAAAAGCCACTGCCGCCTTCATCGTTTCTGCGCTCTGGAGCACAAAGGGGAGCTGCATCTGACCGGAGCCGAACAACTCCCCAACCACCTTCATGCCATCGAGCAGAAAGGTGTTGATGATCTGCAGCGGCGGGTGGCTGGCCAGGGCCTCCTGAAGGGCCGGCTCCAGACCGATACGCTCGCCATCGATGATGTGCTGGCGCAGCCGTTCCTCCACGGGAAGATCGGCCAGGCTCGGACCCGATGCCCTCGCCTCCTTCGCGCTCACCCCCTCGAACAGGCTGGTCAGCACGGTGAGGGGGTCGTAGGTGCAGATCGCGGCCTCCGCCTCCGATTCGAAACGGCGGCGGTCTTCGATCAGATCACGGCAGACCTGCTGATGCTCCTCGGTGATCTTCGCGAGGGGAAGAATCTTGGCGGGACTGACGATGGCGGCATCGAGGCCCGCCTCGCAGCACTCGTGCAGGAAGACGGAATTGAGCACGATCCGAGCCGCCGGAGAGAGCCCGAAGCTCACATTGCTCACTCCCAGCACCACATGAACGCCCGGGAGATTCTCACGAATCAGGCGGATGGCCTCGATCGTGGCGGCGGCATTGCGGCGGTCCTCCTCGATGCCCGTGGAGATGGGCAGGGCCAGGGGGTCGTAGAAGATCTCATGGGCCGGGATTCCATACTCCACGGCGTCGCGGTAGGCCCGCTGGGCAATGGCGAACTTGCGCTCCGCCGTGCGGGCCATGCCCTCCTCATCGATGGTGCCCACCACCACACCGGCACCGTAGCGGCGGGCCAGCTCCAGCACCTTGAAGAAGCGCTCATCGCCGTCTTCATAGTTGGTGGAGTTGAGGATGCACTTCCCACCGGCCACTTTCAGGCCAGCCTCCATCTTCTGCCACTCCGTTGAATCCAGCATCAGCGGCAGATTCACGTTGGTGACCAGGCGACTGACCAGGTCATGCATGTCTTTCTCGCCGTCGCGGCCGACATAGTCGACGTTGACATCGAGCACATGGGCATTCTCCTTGATCTGGCCGCGGGCCAGGGCCACCAGCCCGTCCCAGTCTTCGGCGTTGAGCAGATCGCGCACCTTCCTGGAGCCGCTGGCATTGAGCCGCTCGCCAATGATCAGGAAGGAGTTGTCCTGGTGGTAGGGGGTGACGCCATAGATCGAGGCCGCCGCCGGTTCCCACTGCAAGGCTGGCCGCTTCAGCCGATGCTGCGGCAACCGCACGGGCCGGGGACTGGGGTGAAGATCCACAGCCAGCTCGGCCAGAGCAGCGATGTGGCTCGGGGTGGTGCCACAGCAGCCACCGATCACCTGAACACCGAGATCTTCAACGAAGTGGAGCAGCTGCAGGCGCAGCTCGAGGGGCGTGAGCCGGTAGTGGGCCACACCGCCCACATTCTCCGGAAGTCCGGCGTTGGGGATGCAGCTGATCACGAACGGACTGTGCTCGCTCAGGTAGCGGATGTGCTCCTTCATCTGCTCCGGACCGGTGGCGCAGTTGAGGCCGAGCACATCGATCGCGAAAGGCTCCAGGATCGAGACCACAGCGGCGATATCGGAGCCCACCAGCATCGTGCCGGTGGTTTCCATCGTGACTGAGACCATCAACGGCCGGCGCTCACCGGCGGCTTCGAAGGCTTCCTCCAGACCCTGGAGCGCCGCCTTGATCTGCAGCACGTCCTGGCAGGTCTCGACGATGAACAGATCGACATCCCCCGCCAGCAGCCCCGCCGCCTGCTCGCGGAAGGAGGCCTTCATCGTGTCGAAGTCGATGTGGCCGAGGGTCGGCAACTTCGTGGTGGGGCCCATGGAGCCCGCCACGAAGCGGGGCTTGGTGGGGGTGCTGTAGCGATCAGCCATCTCCCGGGCCAGCTCGGCCGCTCGCTGGTTGAGGGCAAAGGCCTGATCCTCGAGGCCGTATTCCGCCAGCACGATCGAGGCAGCCCCGAAGGTGTCGGTTTCGATCACATCGCAGCCCGCCTCAAGAAACTGGGCGTGCACGGCCTGCACGGCGTCGGGGCGGGTGAAAACCAGGTTCTCGTTGCAGCCCTCGAGGGCCGCGCCGCCGAAATCCTCGGCGCTGAGATCCATCTGCTGCAGCGATGTGCCCGTGGCGCCGTCGAACACCACCACTGGGCGGCCGGGGCCATGCAGGTGCTCCAGGAAGCCGATCCTGCCGGTTCCTGTCCTTGCCGCCGCCGCCGTCCCACCCACCAGTGCCGTCATCGCGTGATCGTGCCAGCAATCACTCTAGAAATCAGTCGCGCAGGCGGATGCGGGTGACCCAGTGGTCGTAGTTGGGGTCGTTGCCGATGGTGATCTGGGTGAGCCGCTCCCGCAGCTGCTCCATCACGGGGCGCTCCGTGGGCAGATCGGTGGACTCCACCCGCCGCACAGGGGTCACCCGCGCCGCGGTGCCGCTGAGGAACACCTCGTCGGCCACGAACAGCTCGGTCTTGTCGACCGCCCGCTCAATCACCGGGATGTCGAGATCCCTGGCCAATTCGAGGATGCTGGCGCGGGTGATGCCCTCGAGAATGTCCTGATCAACGCCGGGGGTGATCAGCACGCCATCGCGCACGATGAACAGGTTCATGCCGCTGGCCTCGCTCACCTTGCCGCGGCTGTTGAGCAGCAGAGCCTCATCGAAACCGCTCTTCACCGCCTCGGTCTTGGCCAGGGAGCTGGTGATGTAAGCGCCGCTGATCTTGCCGCGCAGGGGCAGGGATCGGTCCTCCTGGCGGGTCCAGCTGCTGACACGGCAGCTGACCCCGTCGGGGGAGAGGTAATCGCCCAGCTCGATGCCGTAGATCAGAAAGTCGGTCTCGATGTCGTGCAACCGAGGCGCGATGCCGAGGTCGCTGGTGTAGACGAAAGGCCGCAGGTAAATCGGCGTGGTAGGCCTGTTGGCCTGCAGAAAGGCGTCGATGGCGCCAAGAATGGTGCTCTCCTCCAGCTCCGCCAGCAGCAGCCGGGCGCTCTGGCTGAGCCGGCGGGCATGGCGGTCGGCACGAAACAGCAGGATTTCGCCTGGATCACTGGGATTAGGCAGAGCCCGCATCCCCCCAAAGGCTCCGGTGCCGTAGTGCAAGGCGTGGGTGGCGATCGACAGGGTGGCCTCCGCGAACGGAACGCAACCGCCCTGGAACCAGGCGTAGGGGAGAAACTTCTGCATGCAGGGTCGCTTGGGAAGGGCGTGGAGCGGGGGGTGCACCGCACCGTGATCGGGCCTCGATCTTCTCACCGTCAGGACCGAAGATGGCTCGATGCATCGGCTTGCGGCAGTTCCCGGCGCCACCGGCGACACGGATGGTCCTCTTTATGTGGAGCAGCCTTCGGCACCCCTGTTGCTACTGAGCAGCGCCGACACCGACCTCAGCTGCCTCGCGGGCCTGCTGCGCGACGAACCGGCGCTGCTCAGCCAGGAGGTGCGCGGTCTCAACCTCGCGGCCCTTGATCACCCGGCCGTGATCGACCACTACCTGGCCACCAGCCTGGCTGAAACACGGCTGGTGCTGGTGCGCCTGCTGGGGGGCCGTGGCCACTGGAGCTATGGCCTGGAGCGTCTGCGCCACTGGGCTGAGGGCCCTGGCCGCCAGCTGGTGGTGGTGGCCGGCACCAGCGATGAAGAGCGCGACCTCGCGAGTCTGGGCACTGTGGCTCCGGCCCTGGCCCTGGCGATCGGCCGCTGCCTGCGGGAAGGGGGGCGCGCCAACCTGCGCCGGGTGCTGCTCAGCCTCGTGGCCCTGCTGGCAGGGGAGCAACCCGAGCCACCCCAGGCGGAACCGCTGCCCGATCCCGCCCCCCACGACTGGCGGGCAGATTCCGGACCCCGGGTCGGCCTGGTGCTCTACCGCGCCTTGCTGCAGGCAGGCGACACCACCATGGCGGAGGCCATCCTGGCGGCCCTGCGCCAACGGGGTCTGTGCCCCAGGGCCCTGTGGGTGAGCGGCCTGCGCGATGCGGGAGTGCAGCGCGGCGTGGCCGACCTGCTGGGGCGGGAAGGGGTACAGGCAGTGCTCTGCACCACGTCATTTGCCTCAGTGCAGTTCGAGGAGGCGGGTCTTGGCGCCCCTCTCTGGGAAACCCTGAACGTGCCGGTGCTGCAACTGCTGTGCAGCAGTTCCAGTCGGGAGCGCTGGCGCAGCAGCAGCATCGGCCTGGGTCCCCTCGATCTGAGCCTGCAGGTGGCGCTGCCGGAGCTCGATGGCCGCCTCACCACCCGGGTGGGTGCATTCAAGGAGGCGGCCGAGCGGGCCGATGCCCGGCTCACCACCGCTCTGCACCGCTACGTGCCTGATCAGGAGCGCCTCGACTGGATCGCCCAGCTGGTGGAGGCCTGGGTGAGCTTGCGCGGCACTCCCCCGGCCCAGCGGCGCCTGTCGCTGGTGCTCGCCAACTACCCAACCCGTAACAGCCGCCTGGCCAATGGCGTGGGTCTCGACACCCCCGCCAGTGCGGCGGCGATGCTGCACTGGCTGGCCGCCGCCGGCTACGACCTCGCTGCAGCGCAGGGGCAGCCGCCGGATGGGACCCTTCCCCACAGCGGCCAGGAGCTGATCGAACGACTGCTGGCGGGCCGCAGCAACGACGCCGAGAGCAGCCACCGGCCGCCCCTCGATCACCTCCCCCTGGCCACCTATCAGCGCTGGTATGACGCCCTGCCCCGGGAGGGTCGGCAGCTGATCGAGCGGCGCTGGGGCTCACCGGATCAGGACAGCGGACTGGAGCGCAGCGCCGCTGGCACCGGTTTCCCGATTCGGGGTCTGCGCTTCGGCCGCATCCATGTGCTGATCCAGCCGGAGCGGGGCTACGACCGCGACCCCAGCCTCAACTACCACAGCCCCGATCTGCCCCCCACCCACGCCTACCTGGCCCAGTACCTCTGGCTGCGGCAGGTGGAGGGATCCCAGCTGGTGGTGCACGTGGGCAAGCACGGCAATCTGGAGTGGCTGCCGGGCAAGGGGCTGGGGCTCTCCAACCAGTGTTTTCCCGAATGGGCCCTGGGGCCGATGCCCCACCTCTACCCCTTCATCGTCAACGACCCCGGCGAAGGGTCCCAGGCCAAGCGCCGTGCCCAGGCCGTGATCCTCGACCACCTCACCCCGCCCCTGGGGCGGGCGGGGCTGCATGGGCCCCTGCAGACCCTGGAGGCCCTGCTGGATGAGTACTGGGAAGCGTGCCAACTGGGTAGCGGGCGGGTGGAACCTCTGCGCCAGCGCCTGGCCGAGACCCTCGAGGCCCTTGAGCTGCCGCTGGAGGCCAGCGACCTGGAGAGCCGCATCGATCGCGCCGACGGCTACCTCTGTGAGCTCAAGGAGGCCCAGATCCGCACGGGCCTCCACACCTTCGGCCACCTGCCCGCCCCGGAGCCCCTGCTGGAGCTGCTGCTCTGCCTGGCCCGGCCACCCCTGGCCGAGGGGCCGGGCCTGACCCAGGCCCTGGCCAAGGATCTGGGCCTGGCGCTCGACCCCTGGGCCGATCAGGAAGACGAACCCCTGGATCCGGCCGACCAGCAGCGGTTGCTGGCGGCAGCGCCAGAGGCGGCCCAGGCCTGCCGCCGGGTCGGGGATGGCGTGGCCCTGCTGGAGGGATGGGCCCTGGAGCTGCTGCGTTCCCTGCTGGAGCCACTGGCCGAGATCCCCCCCTGCGGGCCCATCACCCGCTCGGTGCTGGAGCGGGTGCGCGGCGATCTGATCCCGCGACTGTTGCGCTGCGGTGAGGCGGAGCGGGAGTCCTTTCTGGCGGGGGTGGCGGGGGAGCGCATTGCCGCCGGTCCCTCTGGGGCCCCCACGCGCGGTCGGCCCGACCTGCTGCCCACCGGCCGCAACTTTTACAGCGTCGATCTGCGCGGACTGCCCAGCGAAGCGGCCTGGGACCTGGGGCGGCGCAGCGCCGAGTTGCTGCTGGAGCTGCACCTGCAGGATGAGGGCGACGACCTGCGCCACCTGGCCCTCTCGGTCTGGGGGACGGCAACGATGCGCAACGGCGGTGAAGACATCGCCCAGGCCCTGGCCCTGATGGGGGTGCGGCCGGTCTGGGACGGGCCCACCCGGCGGATGGTGGACCTGGAGGTGATCCCGCTTGCGCTGCTGGGGCGCCCCCGGGTGGATGTGACCCTGCGCATCTCCGGTCTGTTCCGCGATGCCTTCCCCCAGCTGGTGGGCTGGGTCAACCGGGCCACTGCCCTGGTGGCGGGCCTGCAGGAGGCGGAAGCCGACAATCCCCTGGCGGCGGCGCTGATCCGCGAAGGTCACTGCGCCCGGGTGTATGGCTCAGCGCCGGGGGCCTACGGGGCTGGACTGCAGGGCTTGATCGACAGCGGCCAGTGGGAGGAGCGCAGCGATCTGGGCGAGGCCTACCTCAACTGGAGCAGCTGGCGTTACGAGGGCAGCGGTGAGGCGATCGCTGACCGCGGCGGCCTGGAGCAGCGGCTGCGCCAGGTTCAGGTGGTGCTGCACAACCAGGACAACCGCGAGCACGATCTCCTCGATTCCGACGATTACTACCAGTTCCAGGGGGGCCTGAGCGCCGCCACGGAGCGGGTGCGGGGGTCGGCTCCGGCCCTCTGGTTCGGCGATCACTCCCGGCGCCAGCGGCCCCGCCTGCATCGCCTGGAGCGGGAGCTCGACAAGGTGCTGCGCTCACGGGTGCTCAATCCCCGCTGGATCAACGGCATGCGGGCCCATGGCTACAAGGGGGGCTTTGAGCTGGCCGCCAGCCTCGACTACCTCTTCGCCTACGACGCCAGCACCGGACGTGTACCGGACTGGAGCTACGGCGCCATCTGCGACACCTGGCTGGGCGATGAAACCCTGCTGGACTTTCTGCGCCAGGCCAATCCCTGGGCCCTGCGCGACATGGCCGAGCGGCTGCTGGAAGCCCACAACCGCCGGCTGTGGGAGGGGGCCAGTCCTGAGCAGCTGGAGCATCTCAGGCAACTGGTGCTCAGCAGTGAGAGTCTGGTGGAGGGCTGAGTTGCAAGGGAAGGGTGTGCCGCGCCGTTCAGGAATTGATCTCCTTGGCCATGTCCTTGAAGGCATCGATCGTGCCGGGCTTGGCCTGCTGGAGACTGATGCTCGGCTGCCCCTCGGCTGCGCTGCCGCCGGTTTTACTGCCGCCGGCTGAACCGCCAGCGGCGTTGACACCGCCCACGGCAGCGCCCCTGAGCCGCTTGCTCAGCTCAGCGGAGCTCATCTTCTCGACAAATGTCTTCTTGACCGGCTTGGGCACTCCGCCACTGAGGCTGGTGCTGGTGGTCTTGACCTCAGTGCCGGGCATGCCTGTGCTGGCCTTCGCGAGCCGGGCCGCCATCGAATCCACTTCCTGGATCATTTCCTTGTTGCCGGGGTTGTCGGCATTACCAGGGAAGGTGTGGCGGATCGTGTTCGAGCGCCGCATGAAGTTCACATCGCCCAGGCTGCTGGAGGTGTCTGCATCGAGGTAAAAGCTCTCGTCCTGCTTGGCCTTCGCCGGTTTGGCCTTGGCAGCTTTGGAGGAGAATGCTCCTTCGGAGCGGTTGCCGAGGAGACGATCAAGCAGACCCATGGTCAGGGAACGGAAACCTGTTGTTGAGCCTAGCGGCCGCCAAGCCCCAACCCATGGGTATCTGTACCGCAACTCGTCAGCAATCCCAGCCGATTCAGCTGGGCCGCGATCGCGTCGCACACCAGCGGTGAGGGGCGCCAGGAATCCCCTTGCTCGTAGTCGTAGTAGGCCTCGGCGCCATCGAATCCCAGGTCCGCCGCCGCCGCGATCAGCACGTGGTACGGGAGGCGGTAACGGGCAGGATGGGCCAGCAGGGCCAGCCCGCCGGCGGCATGGATCGCCCGGCGCACGGCCCCGGCCCGTAGCGCCGGGCCCACCACAGCACTGCCTTCTAGATAAGGGGCCAGGGCGTCATGGCCCGGCTCGAAGCCAAGGCCGAGCACATGAACCAGACAACCCTCGAGCAGGCAGCTGATCTCCACACCACTCCAGAGGGTGGGAACCTGCCAACCCCGCTCCCGATGCTGTGCCAGCCGCCGTTGCAGCGGCACGAGGGCAGCTGTGCTGTGGTGATCGGTCACGGCGAGGTGCTCAAGGCCCCGGTCCACCGCCTGGTCAGCCAGCCACTCCGGCTGGAGGCTGCCGTCGCTGCAGGTGGTGTGGCAATGGAAATTGAGCCGCCCGGGGCAACAGGAAGGCTTCACCCCCTGCAACACCGGCGCCAGAGGATGCTCAGGCGCCACCGGCGAGGGCCTCCTGTTCCACGCGAAGGCGGCGCCAGGGGGCATAGAACTGAATCGAGCCGGCCATCGCCACCACCAGGGCCACCAGGAACCAGGTGGCCGCACCGGTTGGGAACTGTCCCTTGAACACCACCAGCATCACCACCAGCACCAGCATCAGGGTTGGGAGCTCGTTGAGGGCCCGCAGTTGCCGCCCGCTCCAGCGGCAGCTGCCCTCTCGCAACTGGCCCATCAGGCGGTAGCAGAACCAGTGGTAGGCAAGCAGGGCCAGCACCACGGCCAACTTGGCGTGCATCCAGCCCTGCTTCAGCCAGACGGGCTGGGCGACCAGCAACCCCACCGCCATGGCCACGGCCACCACCATGCCCGGGGTGGTGATGATGTTGGCCAGGCGCCGCTCCATCAGCGTGTATTGCTGCTGAAACGCGCCGCGCAGGGGCTCCTCCAACGCCTCGGCCTCCACGTGATAAATGAACAGGCGCACCAGGTAGAACAGCCCGGCGAACCACACCACGACCCCGACGATGTGCAGGGTCTTGAACCAGAGATAGGCCTCCGGGGGCAGGGCCGGGAGCGTCATCGGGGCAGGCGAGAGGGGTTTCTCAAACTAGGGGAGTTGCTTCTCTTCCCACCGCCAGAGGTTCGCCGGACGACTCGCCTTCGAGCGCCTGCTCGGGATCGCCGGGATGGAAGTAGCTCCACACCTGCTGGGCCAGGGCCGGACCCACCCCGGGCGCGGCAGCGATCTGCTCAGGACTGGCCAGCTGGATGGCGTCGATCGAGCGGAAGTGGGCCAGCAGATCCCTGACTCGCTTGGGACCGAGCCCGGGAATCTCCGAGAGGCGGGACCGCTTCATCCGCTCGCCCCGCTGCTGACGGTGGAAGCTGACTGCAAAGCGGTGGGCCTCATCGCGCAGCCGCCGCAGCAGCAACACCCCCAGCTGATCGGGCTCGCTCTCCAGCGGCTGGCTAGCGCCAGGCAGAAACACCTCTTCCCGCTGCTTGGCCAGGGAACACACCACCAGCTCCTCGTGCAGGTCGAGTTCGCGCAGGGCTTCCATCACCGCTGAGAGCTGGCCCTTGCCGCCATCGATCATCACCAGGTCGGGCCAGTCGTTGAGACCCCCGGTGTGCAGGGCCGTGCTGGCCACCCTGCGCAGCTCCGTCAGGTCGGCCCCCTCCGCCTTGGCCTGCGACCAGCGGCGAAAGCGCCGCCGCATGATCTCCGCCATCGCCATGAAGTCGTCGGAATGGCCGGCGCTGATGCTGCTGCTCTGGATCCGGTACTTGCGGTAGTGCTGCTTGGCGGGCAGCCCATCGACGAACACCACCTGGGAAGCCACTGCATCACTGCCCTGGATGTGGCTGATGTCGTATCCCTCGATGCGACGCGGCGGCTGGGAGAGATCGAGCAGCTGGGC
This sequence comes from Synechococcus sp. EJ6-Ellesmere, assembly GCF_024345875.1. Classification (NCBI taxonomy): domain Bacteria; kingdom Bacillati; phylum Cyanobacteriota; class Cyanophyceae; order Synechococcales; family Synechococcaceae; genus Synechococcus; species Synechococcus sp. EJ6-Ellesmere. The sequence continues at coordinate 16,325 of NZ_JAGQBY010000006.1, read as the reverse complement.
GAGGTCTTCGGTGGCCAGCTGGTGCTGCTCGGCGCTGCGCTGGGCTCGGCTGAGCTCGAAGGCAGCATTGCGCTCCACCAGCTCGATCAGTTCTGCTTTCTGCTGCCGCTGCGGGTGCGCCAGCCGAACCTTGCGGCCCCGTCGCTCACTCAGCCACTCCTGCACCAGCTCCTGACGGGGCAGGGGGTGTTGCACCAGCACCTCGGGAGGGATCTCCACAGGCTCCACCTGGCCGTAGTGCTCCTCCAGCACCCGCTGCAGGATCTCGCCCGGTGCGGCGATGCTGGCGTCGGCGGTGTAGCCCAGACGCCCCACCAGCTTGCCCGCGCGCATCTGGAACAGCTGCACCGCCGCCAGCCGCTGATCACAGGCCAGGGCCAGCACATCCCTGGATACCGAGGCGTCCGGCAGGGTCATCTTCTGCTCGGCGGTGAGTTGCTCGAGGCCCTGCAGCTGATCACGGACCCGGGCGGCCGCCTCAAAATCCTCGCGATCGGCATAGCGCGCCATCTGGGCACGCAGCAGGTCGAGGAGCTCGTCGCTGCGCCCCTGGAACACCATCGCCACCTTGCGCAGGATCTGCTGGTAGGCCTCCGGGCTGATCTTCTCCTGGCACACCCCGGGGCAGCGGCCGATGTCGAAGTTGAGGCAGGTGCGGTCGCGATAGAGCGGCTGGGGCCTCTGGCGCAGGGGAAACACCCGCTTCACCAGAAAGAAGGTGCGCCGCAGCAGGCCCACGTCCACGTAAGGGCCGTAGAAGCGATCAAGCGGGCTGCGCAGGCGCCGCCGCCGGGTGATGAAGATGCGCGGGTAGGGCTCGCTCCAGGTGATGCAGAGGTAGGGATATTTCTTGTCGTCCTTGAGCAGAACGTTGAAGTGCGGCTGGTGGGCCTTGATCAGGTTGGATTCGAGCGCCAGCGCCTCCGCATCGCTGTCGGTGACGATGAACTCGATCTCACAGACCTGCCGCACCATCAGGCTGATGCGCGGGCTCAGATCGTGGGACTCGCGGAAGTAGCTGCGCACGCGGCTGCGCAGGCTTTTCGACTTGCCGATGTAGAGGATGCGGTCCTCCACGTCGCGCATCAGATAGCAGCCGGGCTCGGCGGGCAGCTCCTTCAGGCGCTGGCTGAGGCGATCGGGATCGCTGAGGAGGGGCTGGGCGATGCGGCCCATGGCAGCTGGTCCTGGCTCAGCCTCCGTACTGCCAGCCGGTGGGTCCCAGTTCCAGGGCAGCTCCGTCACGGTGCAGCACGGCGGTCTTCACTTCGGCCACGAACACGGTGTGATCGCCATGGGTCACCTCACCCACCAACTCGCATTCGACGGCGCCGAGGGCCGCATCAAGGATCGGCAGGCCCATGGCGCCCAGGCTGTAGGGGGCGGCGTCGAAGCGGCCGCCGATGCCGTTCTGGGGCTTGAAGAAGACCGCTGCCAGGTCCTTCTGATCAGCCGCGAGCACATTGAGGGAGAAGCGCCGGGTGCGCTGAATGATGCCGTTGCTGGTTGAATCGGCCCGCACGGCCATCACCACCAGGGGCGGCTCGAAGGAGCCCTGGGTGACCCAGCTGGCGGTGAAGCCGTTGATGGTGTCGCCTTCGGCCACCCCGCAGATGAACAACCCGTGGGGGATCTTCCGCAGCAGCGTCTTCTTGGCAACGGCATCGAGGCCGTCACTGGCTGCGTTGGCGGGTGCATCGGTGACCATCAGCCCTGTCGCAATCGATACCCCAACCTTAGGCAGTGTGTTCGTTGGCGGGGCACCATCCATAGGATCCGCGCCATCGCTTCCCCGCGGGGGGCTCCATGACCAAGCGCCCATGAAGGCCCTCTACCCAGGCAGTTTCGATCCCCTCACCCTGGGCCATCTGGACCTGATCGAGCGGGCTGAGCGGCTGTTCGGAAGCCTCGTGGTGGCGGTGCTGCAGAACCCGAGCAAGCAGGCCAGCTTCCCCCTGGAACAACGGCTCGACCAGATCCGCCAGGCCACGTCCCACCTGGAGCGGGTGGAGGTGAGCAGCTTCGACGGTCTCACCGTGGACTTCGCCCGCAGCTGCGGCTCGGCGGTGATCCTGCGCGGCCTGCGGGCGATGAGCGATTTCGAATTCGAGCTTCAGATCGCCCACACCAACCGCAGCCTGGCTGCGGAGGTGGAAACCCTATTCCTCGTTACCGCAGCCCACCACAGCTTTCTCAGCAGCAGCGTGGTCAAGGAGGTGGCCCGTTTCGGTGGGGATGTGCGCCATATGGTGCCGGCGGGAGTGGCGGATGACCTCGCCAGGCTCTTTAATCGGTAATCCCCTGCCCCGTTGAGATGGCCGACACTCGGATCAGCGTGCTGGATCAGATCGATCAGCTCGAAGAAATCGTGCTGGAGGGCAGCCGCATTCCGTTCAGTGGTGGCCGCCTCGTCAATGTGCAGGACGCCATCGAGCTGATGGACGCGGTGCGGGAGGCCATGCCCGCCCAGCTCGACCAGGCCGAGGAGCTGCTGCGTCAGCGGGAGAGCTTCATCGCCCAGGCCCGCCAGCAGGCCGAGGAGATCATCAGCCGCGCCCGTCAGGAGCGGGAGCAACTGATCAATTCAGCGGCCGTACGCCAGGAAGCCGAGCGACAGGTCACTGAGCTGCGTGAGCAGGCCCGCCAGCAGTGCGAGCAACTGCTGCTCTCGGCCCGGCAGCAGGTGGCCCAGACCGAGCAGGAGCACCAGACCCGCCTGGCCCAGACCGAGCAGCAGTTCAGCAGCCGCCGCCAGCAGCTGGAGCAGGAGGCGATGCAGAGGCGCCAGCAGCTCGACCAGGATTTCGTGGAGATGAAGCGACAGCTGAGCGAACAGCACGAGCGCTCCCGCCAGCAGAGCCTGCAGGAACTTGAGAAGATCCGCCAGGAGGGGCTGCGCATCCAGCGTGAAAGCCAGAGCGAAGCCGAGCGCCTGCACAACGACGCCCTGCAGTTCCGCCAGCAGACCCAGCAGCAGTGCGAGGCGCTGATCAGCCGCACCCGTCAGGAGGCCACCACCGTGCAGGACGGAGCCAACCGCTATGCCGAGCAGGTGCTCACCGAACTGGAAGGACGGCTGGGCGAGCTCAGCAAAGTGGTGCTGGCAGGCCGGCGCGAATTGGGCCGTATCCAGAGCACCGAGGTGTCGGCATCGGCCGAGAGGAGTCCCGCGGCACAACCGCCTGCCGGTGAGCAGGCGGCCGTGCCGATCAGTCGCGCCCGGCGTGCGGCCTCACGCCTCAGGCAGGTGGCTGGCAGAGGCTGACGTTCTGCACCTGGCGGAGCACCGCACCAATCGTGGTGTTGGGTGCTCCGGCCCCATGGGAGATCAGGCTCACGTAACGGGGGCCATCACTGGTGCTGAGCACGCCACTGATGGATCGCACGCCTGTGAGGGTGCCGGTCTTGCCGCGGAAGCGGCCCTCCAGACTGGTGCCCTTGTAGAGGTTGCGCAGGGTGCCCCGCTGGCCGGCCACCGCCATCGAGGCCAGGTAGTAGCCGGCATAGGGGTGTTGCCCCATGGTGAGCAGCAGGGAGGCGAGGAAACGGCTGGTGAGCCGGTTGGCCCGGTCGAGGCCGCTGCCATCGGCCACCCGCACACCCTGGAGGGGCAAGCCCTGCTCAGCCAGCCACTGCATCTCGGCCTGGCGACTGACGGCCAGATCCCAGCTGCCACTGGCCTGCCGCAACAACACTTCAGCAGTGAAGTTGTGGCTTTCGGTGTTGGCCAGGCTGAGCAGGTTGTGCATCGGAGCCGAGGGCTCCTCGTGGATCAGCACGGCATCCCTGGCGATGGGGGTCTGGGGGGAGACCACGCTCAGCTCGACAGCTTTACCGCCCTGGCGCACCAGTTCCCGGTTCAGCAGGGTGCGCAGGCGGGAGGTGGGGTTGGACACCGCCATGTCGATGGCATTGCTGGTGAGGGCCAGGCGGGTGATCGGAGCACCATAGGCATAGGCACGATCACCAGGGTGCCAGCCCTGGGGCCACCAGGCCTGGGGCGGTTCCTCCGCCAGTTGCAGCCGCACCAGGCTGGGTGGTGTTCCATCGGCACCACCGGATCCCAGGGCCAGCTTGGCGAAGCGCTGTAACTGGGGCATGGCCAGATCGGGGTCACCCTCCCCGGTCAGCCGCAAGGTGCCATCGGAGAGGCGCCAGAGACGGGTGGTGAGGCGGTAGTCGGGGCCGAGGCGATCGAGGGCGAAGGCCGTGCTCAGCAGCTTCTGGTTGGAGGCCGGAACCCGTGGTTGCAGGCCGTTGACGTCGGCCAGCAGGCGGCCGCTGCCATCGGCCACCGACACGCTCCAGACCCTGGCTTCAGACCCCAGGCTCGACTGGACCCGCTGCTGCAGGGCCGGGCAGCTCACCTGGCTCTGCAGCCGTGGAAGACCCGCCGCTGCGGGGGAACCGGGCAGGCGGGCCAGGGGGTCGGCCGCGAGCACTGGCAGGCCAGGCACCAGGGCAAGGCCGAGGGCCAGGACCCTGACCAGAGGGCGCCGGGCGCGGGGGGTTTGCGGTTGGGACATCATCACCATTTCAGGACTCACCAAGGACAAGACCACTGACGGACCCATTGAGGCGGTAGTTGCGACCCTCCAGCTCGATCGGGGCGCCGATCTTGAGGTTCTGGTTACCGAAGACCACTCCGCCATCCGTCTTCCGTCCCTGCCCCTCAAGAACGAAGCGGGCATCCAGGGAGCCCACCAGGGCCTGGTTCGGATCCTCTGCGGTGACGACGCTTCCGTCAGGTTGCAGGGCCACCAACTTGCGCTGCAGCCGTTGCAGGTCCTTGAGCTTCACGGTTCCGTGCGGTTGGTTGCGGATCACGATGCTCACTTTCCCCTCCTCCCGGGCCGCGGCGATCAGTCCTTCGGGATCGGCAGAGGGAATGCCGCGCACATCGACGATCACGGTGACCGGCTGCATCGCCCCGGTGGCGGTGGCCACCGCACCACTCAGTTTCGGGCTCCAGATGACACCACCGATGGCCAGCAGCACGGCGACTCCGGCGCCGATGTCGACCAGGCTCCAGCGGGATGAACCGCTCGGCGCTGCAGGGGTGGACTCAGGGGGCATGGGCAGGGCAGGGGCAGACGCGCAACTTTAAGGAGGCTTTCCCGCTCCGGCCAGGGGGCTTCAGTTGCGCAGGCTGCCGATGAAGCGGTCGAGGGCCTGCAGGCCTGCCACCACATCGGGGCCCTGCTCAGGGCTGAGGGCCTCCGCCTGCTGCTCGGCATCGGGCTTCAGATCGAAGCTGGCGGCCCCGCGATAGCCATCAGGATCCAGACGGTAGAGCTCCCAGGGGCCAGGGCAAGCGAAGCGAAGGGCACCGTTCTCAAGAGGCAGCAGGGCATAAGCCGGCCGCCAGGTGGCCAGGAACCCTCGCCGCCGCTCGCGGGCCACGCTGCCGATGCCCACGGCGGCATCCTCGAGGCGTCCGTTCAACAGCACCACACCGCCGCGGTGGGCCTGGCAGAGACGCTCCACCTCCTCGTACTCGGCCTGGGCGGGCTCCACCAGCACCAGCAGGTCGCCGGCGGAGGGATCATTGTCCTGCTCCTGACGCCGCAGCTGATCGCCCAGGGAGCCCAGCTGGGGGGCCAGGCCCGGTGCATCGCGGCGGGCCAGGGCCGCGGCCCCGGCATCGGGGAATAGGAGCCGCACCGGACGCTCTGCAAGCTTCAGGGCCGCCAGCAGCCTCAGAGCCAGGGGCAGCAGCTTGAGCCCCTCGAAGCGCAGCTCCATGGTCCAGCGACCGTTGGGGCTGTCCGCCAGGGCCTCCTTCAGGGCCACAAGGGCCTCCCCTTCGGCGCTGCGCAGATCAGCAGGGAGCACGCGAAACCTCAGCGAAGCCCAGCGACCCTACCCAAGCTGTTCCGCCACCACGGCCTGGCGTGCCCGCTCGAAGCGGGCCGGCACCGAGTCGAGCTGCTCCTGGCTGAGCCAGGGGCCCAGGCTCAGGCGCAGGCCACTGGCGGCCAGATCAGGGGAGTAGCCCATGGCCTGCAGCACAGGGCTGCCGCCAGCGCGCCCCCTCTGGCAGGCACTGCCGCTGCTGACGGCCAGGCCCTGCCGCCAGAGGGCCTGCACCAGGCGGCGACCTGGCAGGGGGCGCCCGCCCGCATCCCGCACCAGCAGACTGAGATGGTGGGGCAGGCGCTGGGATGGGCAGCCAGTCAGCTCCACACCACCCAGGCTGATCAGGGACTGCAGCAGGCCGTCACGCCATGGCTCCAGGGGATCCTGGCCGGCGTTCAGCTCCAGGCGCCGCTGGGCCAGCCGGAGGGCCTCGGCGAAACCCGCCACCAGGACCACCGGCTCGGTGCCGGAGCGCAGCCCCCCCTCCTGGCCGCCGCCCTCGATCATCGGCCGCAGCTCCAGGCCGGGGCGGGCCAGCAGGGCACCGATCCCCCGGGGTCCCTGCAACTTGTGGGCGGTGAAACTGAGCAGATCCACCTGCATCGAAGCGAAATCGATGGGGCGATGGCCCACCACCTGCACGGCGTCGCTGTGAAGGATCACGCCGGCCCGGCGGCAGCGCTCAGCGACCGCCTGCAGGGGCTGAAGCGTGCCCACCTCGCTCTGGCCCCAGATCAGCGACACCAGCCGGGTGGGAGGCTCCAACAGGGCCTCGAGCCGATCCAGCCGCAGCCGGCCCAGGTGATCCACCGGAAGGCGCTCCAACGCCCAGCCCGAGCCGATCGCGCGTTCGGCGGCGGCCTCCACCGCCGGATGCGCCACCGACGAGATCAGCAGCCGACCGGGAGGCAGGGCGGCGGCGGCTCCCAGCAGGGCCAGGTGGGCGGCCTCGGTACCGCCCGAGCCGGAGGTGAGCTGCTGGGCCTCAGCACCGAGCAAGGCGGCGATCGCCTGGCGGCTGCGCTCAAGGGAGTCGGCCGCCGCCAGCCCATAGCCGTGCAGGCTCGAGGGATTGGCCCAGGCGGTTCGCGTGGCGGCGGCCATGGCTTGCAGCACCGCCTCGGCCGGAGGGGCACCGGCTGAAGCATCGAGATAGAGCGGCTGCGCTGCACTGCCGGCTGGCCCGGCTGAAGTCACTCGGCCGGACGATCAGAGCCAGCGGTGTCGCGGCTGAAGCGGGCCAGGGTGCGGGCCTCCAGGGTCTGAGCCGCCAAAGAAACCAGATCATCGAGAGAGCGGCTCTCCAGCAGGACCTCAACCCGGCGACGGGCCTCAGCGCTGGGGCAGTCGTCAGGCCGCTGGCAGCCCTCCACGCAGGCGGTGGCACAACTTATTTCTTCTGGCTCCGCTGGTCGCGACGACTCCGGCGCGGTGGCTGGATCAAGTCCTGTTTCAACCGTGATGGCCGGCTCAACGGCCTTCTCAGCAAGCGGCGCGAGCACCCCGTCGAACACCGGTTCGGCAGGCCCTGTCATGAACAGATGGTTCGAGCGCGAGTCCCAGTCGATCCAGAGCGAGCCGCCGGGGAGATCCAGCCGGGCCGAACGGGCACTGAGGCCGAGGCGATGGCAGGCCACGAGGGTGGCGCAGGCACCGGTGCCGCAGGCCAGGGTGGGGCCAGCGCCCCGCTCCCAGACGCGCATCACCAGGTGGTCGGGCCTGAGTGCTTGGACGAAATGCACGTTGGTGCGGGCCGGGAAGGCGGGATGCCGTTCCAGCAGGGGGCCGAACCGTTCCAGGTCGACCACCTCCACCTCCTCCACCGGGATCACCAGGTGGGGATTGCCCATGCCAGCCGCCGCCGCCGCGAAGCGGCCCCCCTCCCCCTCCAGCTCGCCCTGGGGCAGCCCCGCCGGGCCGGTCGCCAGGGTGGTGGGCACCTGCTCCGGCAGCAGGAACGGCTCACCCATGTCGACGCGGACCATGCCATCGGCGAGCAGTTCGGGCACCATCCGGCCGGCCATGGTCTCCACCTGCCAGGTCCTCCCCGCAGGATCGCCGTCGCTGTCGGCCAGGAAACGGGCCAGGCAGCGGATGCCGTTGCCGCACATCTCCGCTTCGCTGCCGTCGGCATTGAAGATGCGCATGCGCAGCTCCCCATCCCCCTCTGGGGGCAGAGCCAGGATCACCCCATCAGCGCCCACCCCGAAGCGCCGGTCGCAGATCCAGCGCACCCGCTCCGGGTCGAGACCGAACAGCTCCTGGGGATCGGCGGCCTCGCGCCCGTCGAGCAAAAGAAAGTCGTTGCCCAGCCCCTGGTACTTGCTGAATGCCAGCACGGCCCCATTCCCGATCCACATAGCCTGAATCCTATGGAGACTTCAAACCTGGATTCGAGCCTGCCCGGAGTGCGCCTCCTCCAGAACTGGGTCCGCCAGCGCACGCCCTTGCGGGTTCGGTTCCCCGGCGGCGAGCAGATCGAAGGTTGCCTCGACTGGCAGGACCCCGAGTTTCTGGCCCTGCGGCCCGCCAACGCCCAGCAGCCGGTGCTGATCCGCCGCTCCGCCCTCGAGACCATCCAGCCCCTGGACTGAGCCTGCACTGAGAACCCTGGGGGGGTGTGGCACGATCACAGCCACGCACTCAACGGCTGATGCGAACCGGCCGACACCGGAACATGGCCGAGTCCGACACCCGATCCAGCACTGGCATCAGCCCGGACAGCAGCCGCTACCGCCCCGACGCGATCGAAGCCGGCTGGCAGCGGCACTGGCTGGAGCAGGGGCTCCACCGGACACCCGAACCCGGAGACGGCGGCGACACCTTTTATGCCCTCTCGATGTTCCCCTATCCCTCAGGGAACCTGCACATGGGCCATGTGCGCAACTACGTGATCACCGATGTGATCGCCCGGGTGCAGCGGCTGCGCGGCCGCCAGGTGCTGCACCCGATGGGCTGGGACGCCTTCGGTCTTCCGGCGGAGAATGCCGCGATCGAGCGGGGCGTGGATCCCGGCGACTGGACCGATGCCAACATCGCCCAGATGCGGGCCCAGCTGCAGCGCCTCGGCCTCTCGATCGACTGGGACCGGGAAGTGGCCACCTGCCACGCCGACTATTACCGCTGGACCCAGTGGCTGTTCCTCCAGTTCCACGAGGCGGGCCTGGCCTACCGCAAAGAGGCCACGGTCAACTGGGATCCGATCGATCAGACCGTGCTGGCCAATGAGCAGGTGGATGGCGAGGGCCGATCCTGGCGCTCCGGCGCGAGGGTGGAGAAGCGGCAGCTGCGCCAGTGGTTCCTGCGCATCACCGACTACGCCGAAGCCCTGCTCGACGACCTCGATCAGCTCGATGGCTGGCCGGAGCGGGTGCGCACGATGCAATCCAACTGGATCGGCCGCTCGGCGGGTGCCCAGCTGCATTTCCCGATCATGGAGCCGGCAGCAGCCAACGGCAACGAGGCCGGCAACGAGAAATCGATCACGGTCTTCACCACCCGTCCCGACACGATTTATGGGGTGAGCTACCTGGTGCTGGCCCCGGAGCATCCCCTGGTGGCCAGCCTCACCGCCCCTGAGCAGCGCTTGGCGGTGGAAGCCTTTTGTGATCTGGTGAGCGCCCAGAGCGAACAGGAACGCACTGCCGAGGACCAGCCCAAGCGCGGGGTGCCCCTGGGCTCGAGCGCGCGCAACCCCTTCAACGGCGAGACCATCCCCATCTGGATCGCCGATTACGTCCTGGCCGAGTACGGCACCGGCGCCGTGATGGGCGTCCCGGCCCATGACCAGCGCGATTTCGTCTTCGCCCGCCAGTACGAGCTGCCCGTGAAGCGGGTGATCGTGCCCGAGGGTGCCCGCGAGGAGGCCTACGACGGCGGAGCCTGGACGTCAGGTGGACGGCTGGTGCACTCCGGGCCCTTCGATGGCCTCGAGGCCGCCGAAGCCCGCGCCGGAATCGTGGCCCTGGCCGAGGCGAAAGGCTGGGGTGAGGGCAAGGTGAGCTACCGCCTGCGCGACTGGCTGATCTCCCGCCAGCGCTACTGGGGCTGCCCCATCCCGATGATCCACTGCGAGCGTTGCGGTGTGGTGCCGGTGCCGGCAGAGCAGCTGCCCGTGGAACTGCCCAGGGATCTGGCCTTCAGCGGCAAGGGCGGCTCACCCCTGAGCCAGCTGGAGAGCTGGGTGAACGTGCCCTGTCCCTGCTGCGGCGAGGCCGCCCGGCGGGAGACCGACACGATGGATACGTTCATCTGCTCGTCGTGGTACTACCTGCGCTACAGCGATCCCCACAACACCCAGCTGCCCTTCGAGCGGAGTGCGGCGGACCGCTGGTTACCTGTGGACCAGTACGTGGGCGGTATCGAGCACGCCATCCTGCACCTGCTCTATTCCCGCTTCTTCACGAAGGTGCTTCGCGACCGCGGCCTGCTCAGCTTCGATGAACCCTTCCAGCGCCTGCTCACCCAGGGAATGGTGCAGGCCATCACCTACAAGAACCCGCAGACCGGCAAATACGTGGCCCCGGCCGATGTGGCCGATCCCGCCGACCCCCGCGATCCGATTGATGGCGAGCGGCTCGACACCTTTTACGAGAAGATGTCCAAGTCGAAGTACAACGGCGTCGATCCAGCCGTGGTGATCGACCGCTATGGGGCTGACACCGCCCGCATGTTCATCCTCTTCAAGGCGCCGCCGGAGAAGGACCTGGAGTGGGACGACGCCGATGTGGAGGGGCAGTTCCGCTTCCTGCAGCGGCTGTGGCGGCTGGTTAACGGGGCGGTGGCCCGCGGACTACGCCTTCCGACCCCCCCGGGCGCACCCGCCGAGGCCAGCACCCAGGCTGAGCAGGAGCTGCGCCGGGCCGTCCACGGCGCCATCGCCGCCATCGACGACGACCTCGCCCCCGGCCACTACCAGTTCAACACCGCCGTCTCTGAGCTGATGAAGCTCAGCAACGTCATGGCGGCCCAGCTGGAGGCGGCGGGCGAGCCCGTGGCCAGCGAGGCCCTGAGCGCCCTGGTGATCCTGCTAGCCCCCTTCGCTCCCCACCTCGCCGAGGAGCTCTGGCAGCGGCTCGGTGGAGACGGCAGCGTGCACCGCCAGCGCTGGCCTATGGCCAATCCCACCGCCCTGATCCAGGACACCGTGCCCCTGGTGATCCAGGTGAAGGGCAAGGTGCGGGGCCAGCTTGAGGTGCCCGCCGATGCCGATGCCGCCACCCTCGAGCGGCTGGCCCTCGAGAGCGACATCGCCCGCAAGTGGCTCGAAGGCCAGGCCCCTCGCCGCGTGATCGTGGTGCCCGGCAAACTCGTGAACCTGGTGCCCTAACCCTGGTTCAGCAGGGCCGCGGCGTGGTGGCGCAGGTGGTCATCGATGAAGCTGGCGATGAAGAAGTAGCTGTGGTCATAGCCCGGCTGGCGCCTCAGCTCCAGCGGGTGGCTGGCGGCTCGGGCAGCCTCCTCCAGATCATCCGGCCGCAGCTGGCTCTCGAGAAAGGGGTCGTCGACTCCCTGGTCGATCAGCAGCGGCAGCCGCTCCGGCGCTGAAGCGATCAGCTCGCAGGCATCCCAGGCACTCCAGCAGGAGCGATCGGGGCCGAGATAGCGGCTGAAGGCCTTCTCCCCCCAGGGGGAGCGGCTGGGGTGGCTGATCGGCGCGAAAGCCGAGACGGAACGATAGAAACCGGGATGGCGCAGGGCGCAGACCAGGGCACCGTGACCCCCCATCGAATGACCACTGATGCCGCGGCGGCCGTCGATGGGCAGCTCCTTCTCCAGCAGCGCCGGCAACTCCTCCACCACGTAGTCGTGCATGCGGTAGTGACGCGCCCAGGGGGCTTCGCTGGCATTGAGGTAGAAGCCGGCCCCGTGGCCGAAATCCCAGGCCCCCTCCGGATCGCTCGGCACCTCGGGGCCTCGGGGGCTGGTATCGGGAGTAATCAAGGCAAGGCCGAGGCTGGCGGCCAGCCGCTGGGCCCCGGCCTTCTGCATGAAGTTCTCGTCGGTGCAGGTGAGCCCTGAAAGCCAGTACAACGCCGGCACAGCGGCTCCGGCGAGGGCCTGGGGAGGGAGGTACACCGCCAGGTTCATCTCACAGCTGAGCACGGCGGAGTGGTGCCGGTAGCGGCGATGCAGTCCATCGAAGCTGCGGTTTTCGCTGAGCTGGCTGAGCACGGGGAGAGCGTTCATCAGCGGTTGAAGTGGATCACCGAGCGGATGCTCTGGCCTGCATGCATCAGCTCAAAGGCCCTGTTGATCTCCTCCAGGGGCATGGTGTGGGTGATGAACGTGTCGAGCGGGATCTCACCGCTCTGGAAGCGCTCCACGTAGCCCGGCAGTTCCGTGCGACCGCGCACTCCACCAAAGGCCGAACCACGCCACACCCGGCCCGTCACGAGCTGAAAGGGGCGGGTGGCGATCTCCTGGCCGGCACCGGCCACGCCGATGATCGTGGATTCACCCCAGCCCTTGTGGCAGCACTCCAGGGCTGCCCGCATCACCTGTACGTTGCCGATGCACTCGAAGGAATAATCCACGCCACCATCGGTGAGATCGATCACCACCTCCTGGATCGGAGCGTCAAAGGCACCGGGGTCGAGGCAATCGCTGGCGCCGAGCTGGCTGGCGATGGCGAATTTCTCCGGGTTGGTGTCGATGCCGATGATGCGGCTGGCGCCGGCCATCACGGCACCGATGATCACCGCCAGGCCGATACCGCCCAACCCGAAGACGGCCACCGTGCTGCCGGGTTCCACTTTGGCGGTGTTGAGCACAGCGCCGATGCCGGTGGTGACTCCGCAGCCCAGCAGACAGACCTTCTCCAGCGGCGCCTCCTTGCTGATCCTGGCCACGGCGATCTCGGGCACCACGGTGTACTCCGAAAAGGTGGAGGTGCCCATGTAATGGTGGATCAGGCGGCCGGCGCTGGAGAAGCGACTGGTGCCGTCGGGCATCAGGCCCCGGCCCTGGGTGCCACGGATCGCCTGGCAGAGGTTGGTCTTGCCGGAGAGGCAGAAGCTGCAGGCACGGCATTCCGGCGTGTAGAGAGGAATCACGTGATCCCCCACCGCCACGGAGGTCACATCGGCCCCCACCTCCTCCACGATCGCCCCCCCCTCATGGCCGAGCACGGCGGGGAAGAGTCCCTCCGGGTCCTGTCCTGAGAGGGTGAAGGCATCGGTGTGACACACCCCGCTGGCCACCACCCGCAAGAGCACTTCACCGGCCGCCGGGGGGGCCACCTCGATCTCGGTGATCTCAAGGGGCTGGCCTGCGGCCCAGGCCACCGCAGCGCGGGAACGGATCATGGCCGCAAATGAGCGGAACCTAGCAACGGTGGCCGGGCCAGCTGAAGGGGCTCACACCTTCCGGAACACCAGGCCGGCCGGATCGCCCCAGTCGCCCTCGGCGCTGAAGCCGCGGTCATTGCCGCAGAGGTGGCGCAGGATCCAGAAGGCTGCCTCGGGGCTGGGGAGCTGCAGCTCCTCCCCGATCGCTGCCACCGAGCGGGCTTGTCCATCGGCGAGCAAGGCCTCCACCCGGCCCTGGAGGTCCAGGATCGTGGCGGCGGCCTTCTTGCCCGCCTCCACCCCGGGCTGGTCGTAGGCATTCACGTTCACCAGTTCGCCGTAGAGCCCCACGGCCCGCTCGAACAGGGCCACCAGCGCCCCGAGGCTGCGGGCGTCGAAGCGACGAAGGCTGATCGAAAGGCTCTGGCGTCCACCCTCGGTGAGGGCGGAGCGGGTGCCCTGCAGGAATCCATCGAGGAAGTCGCCGGGGTAGTCCCCGTCAACGGGGGCCACATCAGCCGGATCATCGAGGGCTTCGATGAAGGTGACGAAGAAGTTATCGACCCCATCACGCAGCTGCTGCACATAGGCGTGCTGATCGGTGGAGCCCTTGTTGCCGTACACGGCAATCCCCTGATGCACCTCGCGGCCATCGCGATCGAGCCGCTTGCCCAGCGACTCCATCACCAGCTGCTGCAGGTAACGGCTGAACACCTCCAGCCGGTCGCGGTAGGGCAGCACCACCATGTCGCGCCCTCCGGCTCCGCCGCCGGCCACATGCCAGGCGGCGGCCATCAGGGCCGCGGGGTTCTCGCGCAGGTTGGCCGCCCGGGTGGCCGCATCCATGCGCGCCGCCCCTTCAAGGAAGCCGTGGAGATCGGCACCGATCAGGGCCGCAGGAAGCAGGCCCACGGCGCTGGTGATGCTGGTGCGCCCCCCCACCCAATCGAACATGTCGAAGCGGGCCAGCCAGCCCTCAGCCTCGGCCCGCTGATCCAGCTGGGAGCCCACCATTGTGACGGCAACAGCCTGCTGGGCCCACGAGCCGCCGAGAGCCTCCAGGCGGGCACGGGCCTGCTCCATGCCGAGGCGAGGCTCGGGCGTGCCACCCGACTTGCTCACCACCACCACCAGGGTGGTGAGCAGCCGCTCTCCGAGGGCCGAGAGGGTGCGGCTCATCCCCTGGGGATCGACGTTGTCGAAGAAGTGGAACGGCAGCCCCACCCCCTCCTCTTTGAGAGCGCGAAGGATCAGCAATGGACCGAGACCCGATCCGCCAATGCCGACCCAAAGCACATCGGTGAAAGGGGTGCCCGACGGCGCCGGGCAGGCCCACCCCGGCACCTGCTGGCCGAAGGCATCGATCCGCTCCACCTCCGCCTTGATGTGAGCCGCCGCCTCCGGATCAGGCGCGAGATCGGGGGTGCGCAGCCAGTAATGGCCCACCTGACGACCCTCATCGGGATTGGCGATCGCGCCGGCCTCCAGGGCCTGCATCGCCGTAAAGGCGCGATCGAAGGCAGGCTCCAAGGCTTCCAAGTGGGCCTGGTTGAGCTCCATCCGGCTGACATCGACCCAGATGCCCAGGTCGTCGTGATGCCAGAGCAGGTCGCAGAAGCGCTGCCACTGCACCTGGGGCTCATGGAAGCTGTAATCCGGAAGCGTCGTCATGCGGGCGGGTTTCACGAATCGGCTGCCGAGGCTGAACTTATCCGTGGAAGGGCCCCCAAGGAAGCGCAGGGGTGCCATGCCACACCGAAGCCGGCCAGATCAGGGTGATTGGTATGGACGGAAACACAAACGACCCCAGGAGCAGGGATGTCCAGATTGAGCCGTTAATGTTCAAGAAATATTTTGACCTGCGGAATTTCTTGACGACACGCCCTGCGACGGTCTCGTTCTCCCCTTGGGGCAGGACGAAACACTGGGCTGTTTCCCTGGCTGCCGCCCTTTCGCTGCTGAGCCTTGCCTCAGGCTCTCCTCAGCGCCACCTCTCCAGCTCCTCACTGCTCACCGAGCCAGGCCTGACGGCCAGCCTCAGCACCGACAGCAGTGACCCGGAATCCTTCACCAGTGAAGGGCAGCGTCCCGATCCGATTGATTTCACCCCGGAAGAACTGAAGGAGCTGCAACGCCGCTTCGGGGTCCATGGACCCCAGGCCCCTCTCGCCCAACTGTTCACCCATGGCCTTGATCAACTCACCCCGCTGAGGGCCCGCACCGTGGAACGGCTCGAGGAGCTGCGGCCCACGATCCTTCAGGAGAGCCGACGGCACCGGATCAACCCGATGCTGGTGGCGGCCGTCCTTTTCGATGAGATTCAGCACGCCAAACCCGGTGAGGACCTGCCGCTAGCGGCCCAGTCGGGCCTGTTCAGCACCCATGGACCCGCCCAGCTCGGCATCGGCGAACTGATCCATCAGGGCCTGCTCCCCGCCGAGCCAACGGCCGAACAGATCCAGACCGCCCGGCTCGAGCTGCTCGATCCGAGCCGCAACGTGACCCTGCTGGTGGGCAAGTTTGCCCGTCTGAGCCGCAAACTGGGACTGCCCAGCGACCGCCAACTGGAGGCCAGCCGCAGCCCCCGCGATGCCAAGGCGCTCGCCACCCTCGCCTACCTCCACAACGGCAAGCTCGATTACCCCGCCCGCATCCTGAGCTATATGCAGGATCCTGAACTGCATGCTCTGATTTATTCCGAGCGCAAGCCCCAGCTCTCACCGCTGATCTGAAGCGAGGTCTTCAGCAGAGCTGACCGAGGGCACCCAGCCTGCTCTGAAGCGCCCCCCAGTTGAAGCTGCGGGGGTCTGCGCGTTCTCCGCCCAGATCCACCTGACGGTGGGTGGTGATGTGAGAGGCGGGGATGGGGAAGCGGCGCATCCAGTCGGTGAGCACCAGGGCCAGGGCGTCGTACTGCTTGCTGCTGTAGCCGCTGTGGGCGGTGTCGTTGTCTTCCCCATCCAGGGGGGTTTCCAGGCTGATGTGCAGGGCGAAGTTGTTGATCGAGCCGCCCACCCGGGGGTTGGTGACCACCCATCGGCCGTTGAAGGCGGAATTGCCGGCCCCGAAAGCCCGTTGGCCGGGATCGAGCACGTCGATCACCTGACCATCAAGGCCGATCAGGGTGTGATAGCTCACCTGATCGTCATCCCTGGGATGGGGGGTCTGGAAGGTGCG
>NZ_JAGQBY010000059.1:0-16473 GCF_024345875.1 Synechococcus sp. EJ6-Ellesmere | reverse complement strand
CCCCCGCCCAAATGCCACCCGCCGCTGGGGCCTGCTACGCTGGCTGTGGTGGCCCTACCGGCGGGGTCTGTCGCACCGCTCTCTGATCTCCCACAGCCCCCTGATCGGCACCGGCGGGCGGCTGCTCTACCTGGCGGCCTGGATCCTGCTGCTGGCCCTGCTGCTGCAGCCGCTCGGCAGTCCAGCGCCGGCCAGGCTGATGGAGGCCGCTGCGCAGCTCTGGCACGACCAACGCCCCCTGCTGCTCACGGCCCTGATCGGCCTGGAGGCGAGCAGCTGGCTGCATCTCCTGCAGGACGGCGACCCGATGCCGCGCCTGCCACGGATCCTGCGCCGCAGGAAATGAGAGGGTTTGGGAGTTCCGCCCCAACCCTCTCGCGATGCACCCCGATCCCCAGTCGTGCCCGCCGGGCTCCGGCGCCGCCCCAGACCCGAGCGACAGCCTGGCCGCCCTGGCGGAGCTGATCGCGGTGGTGGATCGGCTGCGTGATCCGGAGCACGGCTGCCCCTGGGATCTGGAGCAGACCCACGCCTCCCTGGTGCCCTACGTGCTCGAGGAGGCCCATGAGGTGGCCGATGCCATCCGCCATGGCGACGACCGACATCTGGAGGAGGAACTGGGGGATCTGCTGCTGCAGGTGGTGCTGCACGCCCGCATTGCCAGCGAAGAGGAGCGCTTTGATCTGGCAGGGATCGCGCGGGGCATCAGCGCAAAGCTGGTCCCCCGCCCCCCCCACGTGTTCGAACCACCGGCCGACCCTGCCGCAGGCAACCGGGGATCAGGCGGCGACAGCGCCGCCGTGACACGCACCTGGGAGGCGATCAAGGCCCAGGAAGCCGCAGCCACCGAGCCGAGCTCTTTGGCAAGCAGCCCTGCCTCGGCCAGCCCCCTGAGTGACCGCCTGGCCGCCTGCCAGACCTTCGCCTCCCTGTGCCATGACCACCGCTTCCAGCAACCCAGCGATCGACATCGGCATCCCTGAAGCCACGCGGCGGCAGATCGCCGACGAGCTCGGCCGCCTGCTGGCCGACAGCTACGTGCTCTACGGCAAGACCCACGGCTTCCACTGGAACGTGACCGGTCCGATGTTCAACACGCTCCACCTGATGTTCATGGACCAGTACACGGAGCTCTGGACCGCTCTGGACGTGATCGCCGAACGGATCCGCGCCCTCGGCTTCCCCGCCCCGTTCGGTGGCGCCACCTTCGCCGGCCTGGCCTCGATCGCTGAAACCGAAGGTGTGCCGCCGGCCCTGGCGATGGTGCGGGAGCTGGTGAGCGGCCATGAGGCCGTGGCCCGCACTGCCCGCAAGGTGTTTGCGGTGGCCGACGAGGCCAACGACCAGCCCACCGCAGACCTGCTCACCCAACGGCTGCAGATCCACGAGAAGACCGCCTGGATGCTGCGCAGCCTGTTGGAGGGCTGAGGGCCACCAGCCAGACGAGGAGCAGAACCAGCAGATTGCCGATCAGGAAGACCAGCCTGGCTTCCCGTCGGGCCGGCCCATAGGTGTCGCTCTGCTGGGATTCCACCAGCAGAGCCATGTTCAGAGGTGCAATCCAGCGGTAGACACCGATCACCGGCAACCGCTGATCGTTCAGATAGTTGCTGCGCCCTGAGAAGCCATCCAACGCATGAAGAATCCCTTTGCTGTACAGGGCATTCAGCGACAGCTTGTCCGACTCATTGACGCGCTGCGGGCTGAGGGTCGTGGCGGTGCGTAGACCGGTGTAACCCACCAACCGCACGCGATAGGGTTGCTTCGGTGTGGGTGAACTGCTGATCATGCGGTCGAGTTCCTGCAGATCCAGCGTCACCGCCAGCACACCACGGCGGCGGCTGGAGTGAGACGACGCATGGTGACGTTCCGCCTCGAGGTGATGTTCCACCTCGATCGGAAGAGCGGCGGTGATGGTGGGCAGACCGGTGGTCACATCGGTGTAAAGATTGAGCGGCGCCGTAGCGAGCTCGGCATGCTCCAGAAAGGTGGCGTTGTTGGTGAGAGGTTGATAGCGCCCCACCCGACCGTGATCTGTGGAATAGAGAACGATGCCACCATTGCTGAGCACGGAGGTCAGCCTGCGGCCGTAGCGACTGCTGGCGAACAGCAGGTCCAGCGTCTGGAATGGCGCTGAGAGCAACTGCTGATGCCTGCGTTGCCGCGGCTGCTGCAACAGTGCCAGGGCAGCATCATGGAGGCGGTCATCTTCGATCTGCTCCCAAATCTGAAGGCGTTGGCGCTGCAGCCAGTGCTCCACCTGATGCTGACGGAGGTCAGCGGTAGCCTCCAGCTTCGCCAGCTGCTGCCGCTCCAGGGCCTGACTACGGGCAAAATAAACCAGGAGCGAAAGGGCACTCACCAGGGTGACTCCCATCACCCCGGTGACCACCACGGCTTTGGTGATGGAGGGACGGCGCCAGGATGTCATCCCCACTGCTCGAAGATACGGCGGATTGAGTTGATCGCATCTTCAGTTGCCTGGCCGACGGGAATTTTTTCCTTGACGATTGCATGGATGGCCAACCCCCAGACATTCTGCTTAAAGACCTCACTGTAAGCGGGATTGAGTACGATATTTGACTCACGCCGTCGCTCCAGAATCTGAAGGGCCACCCGCAGGTGGGGATCCTGCGGATTACTCCAGACAGGGCTTTTCAAGAGCGGGCGCAGCACGGGCAGGAACCGCCCCTGCCCCCCCTGCAGGAATCGATCGGTGTTGTCAGGCTGCAGGAAAAAGGACACAAAATCCCTGGCCAAATCAAGATCCGGACAGGCCTTAAGGACCACAAGTTGCTTGACGGACAGAATCGCCTCCATGGGTTGTCCATCGAGACGCTGCGGCCATGGAATCGTTCGGATACGCTCGTAATAGGTGGTCTCATCCGCAGTCTGCGACCCTGGAATCGAAAGTGTCGGATTGACAGTCATCAGCGACAGACTACTGAGAAAGCTGATGTTGTTGTCCACATCGGACCACTGGCTGGCATCCGGGGGAACGAATCCTCCCAAGTAACTGCTGGTGTAATCACTCAGGGCTGCAGCAATACGTTCGCGCACCCCCTGATCCTCCACCTGCAGGCGCCCTTGGTCATCAAGGAGAGCGGCACCATGAGCCTGCAAGAAATATTCAAAGATGTTAGATGTATCACTCGCCAGGGGCGACATCGGCAGGCCGACTCCATAGACATCCGTGAAGCCCTTCAAGCGCAGCAGAGGTTGTGCATGCTGCCAGAACAACCAGAATTCTTGCCAGGATTGGGGGATTTTGGGCGGCAGGTCTGGACTCGTGTCCAGCTCGGCAAGCAGATCACGCCAGTAGTGAATGTTGCAGGCTTGCTGGGCGACGGGCGCGGCATAGATCCCACGCTGCCCGGTGAGATTGTTGCGATAGCTCACCGCCTGCACAACCCCTTCCACCAGCTGGCTGGTCAAAGGCTTCAGCTGGGCGCTGAGGTCGGCGAGCATCCCCTTCCAGGCCAGCAGCGGCAGGACAGTTTCATTGAGCCCGTAGCCATAGAGAATGTCGGGCTGTGGGCCACCCCGCAAGATAGAACTGGCCTTGGCTTCAATGGCGCTCTCACTGAAGAAGCTGAGATGCACCCTGCCTCCACTGCGCTGCTGCCAGTCACTGACGATGGCCTCGATCGCATCGGCTTCCTCTGGGTAATAGCCCTGGGACCACCAGATCTCCAGCGGACGGCCGCTACGGATCAGCGAGCTCGGCCCTTTGGACCGACAACCGGCCAGCAGCATGGCACCAGCTCCCAGGCCAAGCAGCTGCCGGCGGCTGAGGCGACCGCGCACAGGCCGGGAGCCTGCCCTGGCAGAACTGCGCTGGGGGGCTTGCCGCTCGGGGTTGGACATGGAGATGGTCATCGCGAGACGGACGGAATCACCTGGAGCGGTTGCCCGCAGAGCGGCAGCCAGAGCAAGGCCTGGCAGGCCACCCCTGCTGGAGAGCGGGGAGGCCTCGGCACAGAGGGTCTGGGCCGGGACTGGACTACCCGGCGAGGCCGAGCCGCCACGCAAGCAGAAGCCACTCCCATTCCAGGCAGCTCTTGTCGTGGGATAGGGCGCAGACTAGGGCTACGGTTCTGGATCAACCGCGCCCCCTGAAAGGACCTGCAGACGACCTGCTTGCTCATGACCAGCTGGTGAAGGCCACGACCCACAGTGGAACGGTGAACACCAGCAACAGGGTGCTCAGCCCAACGGCGGCCACCACCAGATCCCGGTCGAGCCCATAGCGTTCGGCCAGTACCACGGTGGCAACGGCGCAGGGCATCGAAGCCTGCAGGATCAGCACCAGGCGCGCGGGACCATCGACACCGAAGGCCGTGAGGCCGGCTGCGATCACCAGAGGCACGATCAGCATCTTGATCAGTACCGGCCGCATGGCGATATCCAGGTGATCCCAGGAGCTCAGCTGCTGCAGGCGGATCCCCATGAGCACCAGGCAGAGCATGATCGACAGCCAGGCCACTCCCCCCAGGAGCGTCAGCAACTCCCTGGGCAGGGGAACGGGCCGCAGGGCCAGCCCGAGCGTGAAGGCGTAGAGACTGGGATTGCGCAGCACCTCCCGCAGGCCCTGCTGCCAGAAGGGCACACCGGTGGGTGCATCGCCGCTGTGCATGCTGGCCAGAACCAGCCCCAGGACATAGGCGCCGAAAAAAGTGCCCAACACGTCATAAAGTACGGCCCAGCTGAAATAATCTGGCCCCAGCTGAGGCAGAAAGAGAATCACCGGAAACCCCAGATAACTGGTATTGCCGATGTAACTCAACAGCAGCAGGCTGCCCTTCTCCCCGGGGCTACTGACGCGCGTGGACACATGCAGAGAGGCCCAGGTGATGACGATCGCCAGCAACATGGCCATCCAGGCCACAAGCGGGGCGATGAACACCGAAAGAGACAGATCGGCAGCGCGAACGAAGTTGACGACACAGAGAGGAATGCCAACCAGGAACAAGTAGCGGCTCAAAAGCTGCGGCAGGCGCTGAGCCTGCCGCAGGGCTCCTGCGAGTACCGGTCGGCGAGCAGAGCCGAGGCGCGCCAGCCCGAGGCTAAGCAGATAACCCAGGGCTACAGCCGTGAAAATCGGCAGGTAAACAGCCCTGCCGATGCTGATCAGCATCTCTATCACGGAGCCCTCAGCAGCACAGGCTCCTGGATCAGAGCCGCTCCCGGCCCAACCCCGTCCGGCAACAGACGCTGATGGGCCGAGTAACAAAGATCGAGAGCCTCAGAGGCAGTCATCCGACGTAAATCGATGCAAGATAATCCCAGAATATCGACATGGAAAGGAGCATTGACGCCGACATCGGCGCGCAGAGATGGAGAGAGAAACTCGCTCAGGTCAGGGCTGAGTTCCTCGAGATAGGTCTGCACCGCAGCATTGTCGGTGGCCACCACCAGATGATCAAAACGCTGCAGGATCTGAAGCAACCGCAGCACCCGTTGTCCCCCTTCCCCCAGGCCGCGGAACAGCTGCTGCCCCATGGCCTCGCGCAGCCTGTCGAGGGCCTGGCCATGGGCCTGGCAAGCGCAGAGGCGCCGCAGATCCAGCAACAGCTGACCGTGGCGGCTGTGGGGATGGGTCTGGCTGCGTAGCAGGCGTTTCAGCTGCGCCATCAGCGCTCTGCCGATCGGGGCGGGCGTGTCAGCGACGTCAGCCTGGCTGGCCTGCTGGATCTGCTCGAGCAGACCTTCGAGGTGACTGAACATCGCGTCCTCACCACTGACCAGCCGCAGATGGTTGTGCCAGCGGCGCAGGCAGGCCTTGCGAACCTGTTGCCGCAGCCGCTGCAGTTCGCCGGCATCGGCGACCGAACCCAACCGGCGGCGCAGATGGGGCAGTTGCTCGCGCACACAGCTGGCCAGCACCTCGAGCTGCTCCCAAGTGCCGGCATTGCCGACGCCGCCATGGTTGCGGGATTCCAGACAGGGATTGAACAGCAAGGCGGTCCTGGGAATCGGACGGGGGCAGAGGAGTGGGGTGCTGGTGCTGTGCGCACTGCAGAGGAACTGCAGGGCCCTCGCTCCGGCCAGGATATCGGTGGCCTTTTTGCGCTCCGCATCAGCCACCACGAAGTGCAGAGGTCGCTCGAGTCGGCAGCTGCGATCACTCACCATCAGGCGATGCAAGGCCTGCCGGTCCGCTTCCCGCTGGCCGATCCAGTACCCCTGCAGGCTGCTCTCAGCGGGGTCAGTGCTCACCAGCGAGAAGCCCCAGGGGGCACAAACGGCGCGGCAGTCAGGTGCCTGGGCCATGGAGGACAGCAGGGCCTCGGCGTAGTGATCGAGCAGCTGCACGAAGCGACCAGCCGGATGATCAGGACGGGTGTCCCCATGGGTGAGCACCTCCAGGCAGTGGGTGCGCTTGATCACGGCCATATTCCCCAGGCCGATCACCAGCATCTTGTGCAGTCCGCCGCTGCCGCAGCGCCCCTCGTAGGGATGCAGCTCGGTGTCACCCGCCACAAGGGTCAGATGGCTGCACCAGAGCAAACGCGGGAGATGCAGTTCAATCGTGCCACCCTGCGGCTCGCCGGGTTCCACCAGATCGGGGACCGACAAGCTGATGCTGGGGAGCGGCTGAAGAGTGGTCTGCTGCAGCAGGGGCACCGCTCTGGCCTGCAGTCTTGAGAGGCGCTCAGCCCCGATCAGGGTGCGGATGTCGGCTGGTGCCATCGGTGGATGGCTCCCCAGCCCGAACAGAACGATCAGCCGGATGTCATCGCGCTGCGACGACAGTTCCAGGGCGGCATCGAGCGACAGACGTGCAGCCCGGAATTGCCGTGTCTTGTCGGGCAGAACCAGCAGCAGACGCTTGCGCCGCTGCGGAATCTCTGAGAGCTGGGCAGCCAGGGTGGCGATCAAGCGCTGGCGCACCTGCAGGGGGTCGAGCTGGGGCAAGGCCTGCCTCCGCGGCAACAGCTGCTGGCAGCCGGGAGGCAATTGCAGCCACTGGCTGGGATCACTACTCAGGCGCACACGGGTGGGCTGATGGGTCTGCGATAGCAGAAGGGACGCACTCATAGCAGCCGCATCACCATCACCGTCATGTCATCGAACTGGGAAGCGCTGGCGATGTGGGCGCGCACGCTGCTGCGGATGTGATCGGCGATGGCCGACGCCGACAGCTGGGGCGGCAACTCCTGCAGGCAGGCCTCCAGCCCATCGAGGCTGAAACTGGTATCGGTTGGCGAGCGGGCATCGCTGACGCCATCGGTGTAGAGCACAAGCACATCCTGCGGCGCCAGATCGCAGGAGCCAGCGTGATACTGGGCACCGGGGAAGATCCCGATTGCTCCTCCACCACCGTCCAGCCGGGTGATGCCCTGGCGATGCATCAGCAGGGCTGGCTCATGACCTGCAGAAATATAAGTCAGGCGATTGACAACCGGATCAAAACATGCCAAAAAGACCGTCGCGAACATGACCGCATCTGAATGGTTAGTGGCCATGTATTCGTTCACGGAAGTTAGCACATCGCTGAGCATCTGAGCCGGATCGCGACGGCTGCCGGCGACGCTGATCTGATAACGGATAAGACTGCGGAACACCCCCATGAACAGAGCGGAAGGAATACCTTTGTCGCAGACATCAGCCACGACAACATAGGTCAAGCCATCAATACTCAGCGCGTCATACCAGTCGGCGCCAATTTCGTAAGCGGGCTCGCCGAAAGCAGCCAGATCAATATGATCATCCGAGGGCAGATGATCGACCAGGAAGCTGCGCTGAATCTGCTTGGCCGTATCAATCTGCTGATCGGTCGAAGCATGGGCCAGGGCCTTGGCCAAAAGCTCCCTGAGACGACCTCCCGTGTCGTTAATGCTGCAGTAAAGTTCACCGAGCTCACCGGGGTAGACACCCGGAAGCTGCACATCGAAATCGCCATTACTGATGGCCTTGATCGCCATTCCCGCCTTGCCGATGGGCCGCACCATGTGATCACAGATGATGTAGAGGGCAATGGTTGTAATCAAAAGCGTAGCCAGCTGAACAAGCAGAAGATTGCGAAAATTTCGCTTCAGCGGCGCATAGATTGTATCCTCATCAACCAGCTGGACGCTGCTCCACTGATCACTGATGCGACTGGTGAGCATGTAGAAAACCGCACCATCTACCTCGATACGACCGAAGGCCTTCTGGTCGCCCTTCTGGTTGGCCATCTTCACGAATGGACCCCATGGACTGGTCAGAGCCTTGCGTGGGGAGAGCAGAGATAGATGGCTATACCGATCAACCTGGTCGAGTGGAAAAACGAGTTTTCCTTGACGACTCAACAAGAAGAAGGCCTGACCCTTCTTATCGCCGCGCTGCATTTCGATGAGATCCACATTGGTCCCGCCCGCCGCCCTGCGCATGTTGTTGGTTACGAAGATAAGACCGGAATCAGCACCGATCCTTGACATGGGAAGGCAGAAAGACAGCACTCCAACCACCCTGGATGCGACCAGCTGGGACCGACTTGGTAAGGCGTAGACCGGCTGACTGGCCAACAGGCAGCTTTCCAGGCTGGCCTTCTGTTGCACAGCAGATACCTCGAAGGAGAATCGACCCTTCAGTGCCTCCTGAAAGCCGGGATCCTGCAGGATGCGAAGCTCCTGCAAGGGGATATTAGGCATGGAGCCAGTATGTGAAAGCAGCTTTCCATCCGCTCTCCAGAAGCGCCAGTAGCGGTTTGGGGTGCCTTCATAGACAGACTGCAATATGCGATTGGCACGTTTTGGATCCAGCGTTCGGATCTCCGGGTTCAGGCTCAGGGCCCGAAGGGTCGTCTTGATCCGGCTCTCCCAGAATTGAATCTGGCTGTTAAGAAGCAAGGCGCGCTCGCGCAGAGAGCTCTGGCGGTAGCTGATCGCTCGTTCGGTGGTCACGATGAGCACGATGGCGTTGCCCACCGTGAAGCAGGCGAGCATGGTGATCACCACCCGAACCAGAATGCGGATCCGCAGACTGTCGCGGGATTTACGCCACTGCAGCCGCCCCCGCTGCATCCTTCCTGCCAGCAGCTTTGCGCTGCTGGCAGTCAGTGTGGCCGCATGATTCAGCCACTCGCCGCGGGATCCCTTCTCTTGACTGGCGACTGCCTGATCGGCCACTTCTTTTTCACCCAAGGTAACGCGGGCTGGCCCGTTGCCTGCGGAGCCTTCCAGGTACGGAAATGCACCGCCTCCCTGGCCCCTGGCAGGCTCCCTGGAGAGCGGACAGACCGGATCAGCACGGCCATGCGAGAGTGGGAGGTCGCCAGGCCTATATGTCCGCCACTCCCTCTGCCCCCGATGCAAGCCGCGACGGGGCCGGTGGTGCCGAGGGCAGCCGTTCGTCCCCTGGCTGCAGATCCAGGCACAGCACCAAGTTCGTCTTCGTGACGGGGGGCGTGGTGTCAAGCATCGGCAAGGGGATCGTGGCCGCCAGCCTCGGGCGGCTGCTCAAGAGCCGCGGCTACAGCGTCTCGATCCTCAAGCTCGACCCCTACCTGAACGTGGACCCGGGCACGATGAGCCCGTTCCAGCACGGTGAAGTGTTCGTCACCCAGGACGGCGCCGAGACCGACCTCGACCTGGGCCACTACGAGCGCTTCACCGACACCGCCATGTCGCGCCTCAACAGCGTGACCACCGGCTCGATCTACCAGTCGGTGATCAACAAGGAGCGCCGCGGCGACTACAAGGGCGGCACCGTGCAGGTGATTCCCCACATCACCGGCGAGATCCGGGAGCGCATCCACCGGGTGGCCGCCAACAGCGGCGCCGATGTGGTGATCACCGAAATCGGCGGCACCGTGGGCGACATCGAGTCGCTGCCGTTCTTGGAAGCCATCCGCGAGTTCCGCGGCGACGTGGGCCGCCAGGATCTGGCCTACGTGCACGTGACCCTGCTGCCCTACATCGGCACCTCGGGCGAACTCAAGACCAAGCCCACCCAGCACTCGGTGAAGGAGCTGCGCTCGATCGGCATCCAGCCCGACGTGCTGGTGTGCCGCAGCGACCGGCCCTTCAGCGACGACCTCAAGGCCAAGATCGGCGGCTTCTGCGGTGTGCCCACCCGGGCCGTGATCCCCGCCCTCGATGCCGACAGCATCTACGCGGTGCCGCTGGCCATGGAGCACGAAGGGCTGTGCCGCGAGGTGCTCGATGTGCTCGGCCTCACCGACCACCCCAGCGACATGGAGCGCTGGCAGGAGCTGGTCACGAAACTGCGCAACCCGGGCCCGGCCGTGAAGGTGGCCCTGGTGGGCAAGTACGTGCAGCTCAACGACGCCTACCTCTCGGTGGTGGAGGCCCTGCGCCACGCCTGCATCGATCGCGACGCCTCCCTCGATCTGCACTGGATCTGCGCCGAACAGATCGAGGAACGCGGCGCGGAAGCCCTGCTGCGGGGCATGGATGCGGGCACTACCTCCCCCTGCAAATGCCAATCCTTCCTCCATTTGTAGAGGGTCATCACGTGGATGCCCAGTTCCTCGGAGATCTGAGTCACGCTCTGCCGCTGTGGCGGACCCATTCGCTTGCGGACATCAGCCTTGACGGCCTCGCTGTAAAGACGCATGGCACTGCTCCATCAAGCCCCCAGTGGTTGAAAATGAACGGGATCGAGAGGTGTCAACTTTCCATTCAAAGAGGGGCATGCGAGGCACAGGAGGCATGAGTCGACTATCAGTCGGCCCTGCACCCGGATCGCCTGGCACGGTCGTCGGCTGTCCTTAATGATCACGTTGAGGAATTTCTTTCTTTTTTTTTTGGGGGGGGGGTGCCCATTGGCGGTGCCGTCAAAAACATGATGACGGCACGCAAGCGACTTGATGAAGCAATGCCACAAAAACAATGACAGACGCAGGCCGGCAATCTATAAAGTGAAAAACTATTTACATGAAAAGACTCGACAGCTGCATCAGCGTTTATCCGGCATTTCAAATCAAGCCAGGCAGAGAACAGGACATTCGCGCCCTGCTTCGAGTGATCATCGAACGCGCAGAGAACGAGCCGGGCACAGAAATCTTTAGCATGGCCTACTTGGAGGACAAGCTCTTTTTAAGAGAGAGCTACACAGACATTGAAGGGTTCAAGGCGCATCTTCAAAGCGTGGGCGATATTATCGGTGATTTTTTCTCGATGTTGGTACTCGAAGACCTGTACGTCATTGCCCCCGCAAGCGCCATCGATGAGATGAATGCCTTGATGAAGTCAATGAATATGCAAGCAGGCCTTTACGCCCTTGAAGGTGGTTTTGCGCGCTAGTAGTCTGTCGCGCATCGATCGCCGCCCGCCCTCTCTATGGACGCCCTTGAATCCTCCCAGATCTCACTGACTGCAATGGGTCTGGCCGGAAGGTCTTGGGCATGAGCAAGCCCTGGACCTTTCGGCCCCAGGGCCTATTAGAAGTGTGTCCCAGTCAGGATGGCCGGTTGCATTCCTCTGCGTTGTCCTGCGTGGGAACCGCTCTTCAGCCTTGGGATCCCAGCTCGCAATGCCAGCCACCGCAACCGATCTGATCAGCTTCCTCAAGGCGCTGCCCGATTGCCGCATGCGCCGGGGGAGTCGCTTCCCGCAGTGGTGGATGCTGCTGGTGGCGATCCTCGCGATCCTGAGTAACCAGGGCTCACTGGTGGGAATGGAGCGATTCGCCAAGCCGCAGGCTTCTCCGCAGGAGTAGCGCCACCGCCAGACACTTAACGAGCTGCTGGGCACTGATTTCGGCAGGTCGCCGTCGGACTCCACGTTCCGGTTGCTCCTCGCTCAGCTCGATGTGGAGGGATTTGAGGGCCTGCTGCAGCAGTGGATGGCGGCCCGGCCTGGCGTGGCAGAAGGCTTGAACACCCTGGTCTGCGACGGCAAGACCCGGAGGGGTTCGATCGATGAAACTGCTTCTGGCGCAGCGCGTTATGGCCTCCGGCCGACTGCGTCTACATTGCCTAGGTGAGCCTCTACTCCAACAGCCTCGGTGTGGCCAACGCTTCTCTTCGAGAAGGCTGCGCCTACGCAGAGGCCTGGAGGCTACGCCCAGAGCACCTACGCCACTGATGCCGGTGGAGAGATCCAGACCCTGCGCAAGCTGCTGGATCGTGTTGAGCTCGATGGGGTGTTAGTGCAGGCGGACGCCCTGCATGCCAACCGCCCTTTTCCCTCGACCTCGAACAGCGTGACGCCGACTTCCTGATCGCAGTGAAACACAGTCGCCGCAAGGGTTTTCAGATCATCAAGGATCGACTGACCTACGGCAGGCGGCGCGCTGGCGCCAGGGCCTTGCTGCAGCACGTGCGTGATCGCTGGAGCATTGAGAACAGCTGGCATTGGCCTCGCGATACCCAGCTCCGAGAAGACGCCCACCGCTACCGCGAGGAGAACGGCGTTCAGATCCTGCCCACGCTCAGAAGCATGGCCATGAATGCACTGCGGCTGGATGGGTTCTGGTCCATCGCTGAAGGTCTTGCCGCTCTGTCGCACGACATTAAGGGATGACTGCGGCTACTGGGCTGGCAAGAGCCACTGCAGCCACTCGCCTCTGGATAACTTCTAATAGACCCTGACATCAGGGCCATGCAGCCACAGCGACCAGAAAACTCAATTACGCGAAGGAGCACAGGCGCATAGTAACATTATGAGGAAAACGAGTCAAAATCATAAACAACCCCATTCATTGAGACTCGTCAGCCTCCAAGCAGAGCGTTCAAGCTCAAACTAAGATAATCGCCTAAGTCATCGCATTCACAATGATCGCCAGCCAAAAATGATCCCCAGAAAATGGCACGAAATTATAAACTATTTCAGGGCTCTACCTCGGCCAAGGTCTCTGAGGAACCAGTTGATTGCAAGCGTTTGGCTGGGCGTGGCCTGTATCTTGATCCCATCTGAAATATATGCCGTACGGCGAGATCGAGATTACGCCACTGCCGCCACCGACCAAATACTTTTGGCCGAAGGAAATCTGGCTGCAACCAACCTGCAAAGATGGGAAAGAGGTATTAATGAAACATTGCATCTAGTAGCCACCTCACCGTCCATAAGACGGCTAGACCAGCGGGAGAGCCAGGAAATTATTAACGAAACTTCAAAAATATTTCCCCATCGATCCATACGGTTATGGACATGGGGAGGAGATCTTCTTGCCTCCCCGTCAAAAGCCGTACATGTCGACAAATCTTACATCCTGGCTAGGCCTTTCTTTCAACAGGCTAGACAAGGCAAATCGGCGCGGGGGGTATACGAAAATTGCCTGACAGGACGATCATGCTATTTAGCCAGTATACCCGTATTTGCGGCAAATCTCAAGCCGCTAAGTACACCATCTGCGAAGCCGATTGGAGTTCTAACGAGCGCGACTCGGCTGGAGGACACAGGGGCGGACTCAGGATTAGAGAGTGAAGTTCAACACCTAAGAGACTTAAACAATCTTATTTTAACGGGCAAGCTTACAGATACCAAGAATCAATATCCCTCACTGCAAAACAAGGAATTCAACGGCTTTGAGGTGCTAATGGTAAGCAGGAATGGTAATGTGATTTTTCCGCTGAGCAACCGCAATAACAGTATCTCTCTTCTAAGCGCTAGCGAGATAGCCAATGGACCTTGGGGGCCAATGGTCAAAGCTGCCCAGCAGTCATCGCAAAGAGGCGAATTCAAGGAGATCGAAGCAGAAA
The DNA here is from genome assembly GCF_024345875.1 of Synechococcus sp. EJ6-Ellesmere. NCBI lineage: Bacteria > Bacillati > Cyanobacteriota > Cyanophyceae > Synechococcales > Synechococcaceae > Synechococcus > Synechococcus sp. EJ6-Ellesmere. The sequence continues at coordinate 2,822 of NZ_JAGQBY010000059.1, read as the reverse complement.
GGCGCTTATTTTTAGCCTACACAAAAACAATAGATTCCAACTGGAGCATAATCGCAGTAAGAGATAAATCATCTATCACGGAAATGGTGCAAGATCAAATTATTGAGAGCTCTATTAGAGCGCTCATAATTCTTGGGCTAATTACATTATTGATCATGATTGCTAGTCGCAACGCTGCCAGGCCAATTCAAGTCGCTGCTAGAGCTGTGCGGGAATTCAGGCTTGGTAATTTCGACACCGAGATAACCTCTAATCGCACTGATGAGATAGGTGAATTATACAATGACATCAATCAGACAGGTAAAAGCTTGAGGGGCTTACTGAGCGAAAAACTCGCTCATGCCATCACCGATGAGCAGCTTCATATAGCAACAGGGATCCAGCAAGAGTTCTTGCTCCGAGTACTACCCTCCACGAGCCGGGTTGAATTGGCAGCTAGATTTGACCCGGCCTACGAAATAGGTGCTGATTGGTATGACGCGATCAACATTGGCGACGTGACATATGTTGTCATCGCCGATGTCTGCGACAAGGGGATCCCGTCGGCTCTATTTATGTCAGTATTTCGGAGCCTTCTCCATTATTCTCTTCTTGAAGTATCAAGAAACAATAAGGACGGCGCCATCTCAACTAGTCATCCAAAAATCAATCACCCAGGTAAATGAATATATGGCGGCATATCACCCAGACGTTGCCATGTTTGCTACTGTTTTCCTGGGGGCATTCGATTACAATAGCAAAAGCTTATACTATATCTCAGCCGGACACGAATCACCACTGATCTTGCGATCAAAAGGCATCACAGAGTCTCTGGAAGTCTCCGGTCCTGCTATCGGTATTTTCTCAGGAGCAAATTACATCGTCAAGTGTGCTGACTTGCGCCCAGGCGAAATGCTATTAACCTACACAGACGGCCTCATCGATACTAGAAACCCAAGTGGTGAATCCTATGGCATCGAAAGGGTCAAAACAATGCTCGCCCTAGTGGACCCTGCGATTACGACTGCTTCAGAACTCCTGGAAAGTACCATCAAGCAAGCAAATCACTACCGCGCTGATGCTGATAAATTTGACGACACGACGATACTGGTCATGAAAGTAAATCTATAGACATATGGCGAAGCCAACATGGCAATACAGGTTGATTTAACAGTGCACCCAAAGCAAGCCCCTGAGATCATAGCAATTAATATAAACAACATCGCCCAATAGGTCAATCCAGATGGACGCACTCCGCACTCATTTTCTTAGCGCTAGTCGCGTAGCCGGTTCTATGGCGCAATGAAGTTCTCGGCCCACAATAATGAACGACGTCAGTCAAAAAAATGCAAAGAAGGAATGATTTATTGCATCCTACTGTGAAATGACAAAGGTGCTGGTCGATCGGGCAGGACGGCAGATGCCAAGGTCGTTCACTACGGCTTCGTTCACCCGCTCGATCGGCAACAGTTCCAGCCCAAATCAGGGGTGTTCTGGGTCGGTGGTCGCTGGATGGCATCTTTTGATGAGCGAAAAAATTACGACATCACAACACGAATCCACTCCATGATGTGTCAGTTTATGAAGAGAAAGTCTTCGCGAAGCTTGCAAAGCTGTGCGGGCGTAAGCTTTGGCACCAAAGTATGCCGAAATCAAGCTTCGCGCTTGAATCTTCAGGCTTATTCCTTCAACCTTATTCTCGTGCCGCTTTCACGTCGCCTTCTACTTCAAGCTGCAGGGATCGCAGCAGGCTCGCTCGTGGCTCCAAAGCTGCTATCCGGTAGAGCCAAAGCTGCGGAAGCCATAGCGCCCACTCTCAATACAAGCCTCGATGCATGCACACCGCCAGGTGATCCGATAAAGGCGCTGCTGGAGAGAAACATGAAGTTTAGTAAGGTGTGGCAAGCCCTGGGAGATGGCGTTAGCCCGCGGGAACGGATGGCTCTAAAAGTCTCGATGTTCGAGGAGGGTTGTCAGATCGATCGATTAGCGCTGGCTGAAGGCCAGCGCCCATGGGCGGCTCTGATCAGCTGCGCAGATGCCCGAGTAGCGCCCGAATGGATCTTTTCAGCCGGCTCAGGTGAACTATTCCAGGTGCGTGTGGCAGGCAACAGTGCCTTTGACGACGGCATTGCCTCTCTTGAATACGCGGTCGCCGTCCTTGAGGTACCACTGATCCTGGTGCTGGGGCACAGCGGCTGCGGCGCAGTTAAAGCAGCCATGAGCACAGCACCGCTTACGCCACTGCTGGAAGACCTGGTCAAGCCGATCCGCTCATCTCTGAAGAGCAGCGACGATCTCACCCAAGCGATCGAGGGCAATGCACGCTATGCCGCCGGCCAACTCACCAAGCGCAGCGCTGTGCTGAAGGAGGCTGAAGCGAGTGGCAAAGTATTGATCAAGAGCGCCTTCTTTGACATCAAGAGCGGAGAAGTAAGCTTGCTCAACTAACGCATTAAATGGAAAGACAGCATCAATAAATGCAGTAACACGTGTTTGCATGGTGCCGGCAATAGCACCAGTAATAACTTTGCTGCTGCTTTCAGCCAATGGGATGAACGCATATCTCTAAAGACGCTCAAGCCTGCATGCATGGCGGATAAACACCCGATGTTCTCCCGGCAAGCAGGCCTACATCTACGTCACCGGTGATTGCGCCACCCACGGCTGCCAGCGGCCTCTCCATCAGGGCCTATTAAAAGTCTGGCCCAGTAGCCCTGGCTGATCCTGTCAGCATGGGATTCGGTCCACGGGAATGGTCCTTTTCCCATGCCCGTCTCTTCCGATCCAGGCCAGCTTGACGCTCCTGCCGATCTGATCACCCTGCTGCAGGCCTTGCCCAG
>NZ_JAGQBY010000058.1:0-16503 GCF_024345875.1 Synechococcus sp. EJ6-Ellesmere | reverse complement strand
AGGGTTCATAGTGATTGAATGGAGCTGCACAATCAGCTCCTGAGCAGTCATCCTCTGGCTGCACCTGTTCACCCTCCAGACAGGGTCACAGGACCTTCTGAGTTACACCACTCAAAGGGGCGCTACCGCGCCGCCCGGAACCGGGACGCCCGGCTGATCCCCCATGGCTACTCGCGCCTGCTGGAGTGCGAGCGGCTGCTCCACCTGATCCAGCTGCTCAGCCGCCAGCCGGAACTGACCGCCACCAACGTCCAGCCCTCCCCCGAGGAATCTGGGGGCCTTGCCGAGCGGGCCGCGGCCATGCTCGCCCGGACCCATGGGCCCTGTTATGCGGATGTGAGCGCGATCGCAGCCGACCTGGACTGGTTGCGGCAACAGGGGTTCACCGCGGCCTGGCGCGTCCGCCCCGAGCAGGGGAAGCCCGCGCCGATGCGGGCGGTCGAGCCGCCGCCCTGGCCGGCGGCACAGCCACTCTCCACGGGCGGTTGGTCAGCACTGGGCGATCGCGAGGCCTTTTGCCGTGCGCTCACCCTGCTGCGCCACATCCTTCACCACCCCTTTGATCGACAGGAGGGGGTGGCGATCGACCACCACCTCGCCGCTCGGCTGCAGACCCTCAGCGGCGGCCGTCACTGCTGGACGCCCCGCCAGTTGCACCAGAGCATCACAGCAATCCTCACGCCCTATGGCTTTCGCGATGCGGCAGCCAGCGGCCGCCACGGCTACGCCCTCGGCGCCTCGCTGCTGCCCTTGCCGCTGCAGGTGGAAATCCACGGGCTGCTGCAGGCCAATGCCGATCGGCTCGGTGATCCCAGCGGACAGGCCATCGCGCGGGAGCTGGGCAGGCGGTTGCAACGCAGCGGCATCGTCATAGAGGCCGTGCCGCCGGTGCGGGCTTACTTCAACCGTTCCCTGCTGGCGGGAGATCAGCGCAGAAGCGGCACCCTGCTCAACACCGAGCAGGCCGAGCAGCTGCGCGGCGCCATTCAGCAGCACCAGCGGGTGGTGTTCACCACCATTGCCGCCTCCCATGCGGGTGTGGAAGAGATCCGGGGTTGGCCCTTGCAGTTGATCTTCCACACCAGCGCCTGGTATCTGCTGTTTGAGCACGACCACATCGGCCAGACGGAGGGGTTGCTGGCCTGCCGGCGAATCGATCAGCTGGGGCTGCGCAGGATCGAAACCGGCAGCTGCCGCAGCCAGCCGTCCCATGCGGCGGCACTGCGGCGCGGCGAAACCTTGCAGCACTGCTGCGGCAGCCTTGAGTTCGGTGATGCCATCCAGGCGCAGCAAGCAGTTTGCGGGACGCCATCGGAGCAGCGCAGCAAGGCCATGGGCACCTTGCAGCTGAGCTGTGATGCCTCCGCCTTTGCCCTGCTCCGTGAGGAGGTGCGGCGCTTCCCGGCGGCGGCGGTGCGCCTGTCGCGCCCCCTGCCCGGTGATGGTGTGCTCAGCCCGCTGGGCGAGCAGGCAGAGCTGCTGCCGTGCAGCCGCTCCAGCCACCCCTATCCAGTGGAGATTGACCTGCCGCTCTGGACCCTCGAGCGTGACTCCGACCTGCGTCGCTGGCTGTATGCCCTGGGCGGCGGAGTGCGGATCGAAGCACCGCTGGAGCTGCAGCAGGAGCACCGGCACTGGCTCCAGTCCGCCATGGCGGCCTACCCCAGGAGATCGGAAATCAAGAAGCAGCAGGTGCCGAAGCGGCTGCGGCAGACCGCAGGGGCAACAGGCCGACGTGGAACGGTGCTGGAGGTGGCTGAGTCTTGAGGGCAGGGCCGCCCCGGGGCTGTGCCTTCCAAACCTGCCGCGAGCCTTACAACCGCCGCGGCCACAGCACTCCCGTGCTCGGCCGGCCGGTGCCGCCACCCGTTCCCCCGCCCCCCTGGAGCTGCTTGGCATAGAAGGGGTGCTGCCGCACGCCCGCGGCACCGACCGCCGCTGTTGACCAGTCGATCAGGAAATCCGGGCCGGTGGCTGGACCCATCGCGACGGGGCCTGGGGTGAGCAGGGGGCAGAAGCTCAGCCGATCCGGGATCGTGGACCAGGGCAAGGAACCGACCGTGTCCCAGCCCGCCCGTGGCTGCGTACCCGGTGGGTTCAGGTACCAGAGATCGGTGGCGCCGCTGTAGGCCGCCGCCAGCTGATAGAAGGTGCCGGCTCCGTAAGGGTTGCTCACCCGGCCCAGACGGCGCGGGTCCGAATGCTGGTTGCTGCCCAGCCAGAAGCAGTCCGGCAGGGCGATGCGGGGTTGGAGGATCCCCGGCGCGAAAATGCCGCTGGTGGTGTTCGCATACAACCCGCAACCGCGGATCAGTTGCTGATCGCTGCCAGTGGGCGGAAGCGGGATGATCGAGGCCGCCACCAGGGCGTTGTTGCTCCATGTGTAGCTGTTCAGTGAATAGAACATGCCGGTGTAGGAGTTGGAGCGGTTGAGCACCACACTCCAACCGCTCACTGCCGGCGAGCGGAATAGCAGCAGGGTGTGATTCTGCGTGTTGATGTCGGTGCCGACCGGCGCAATCGTGTAGGAGAAGAACTCACGACCTGGCGTTGTATCGGCCTGAATCAGCAGAAAGCCGGCCAGATCCCAGGCCGGTGTGCCATCGGAGGCGTAGTGCGACAGGCCGGCATTGACGCTGAATAGGGTCGCCGAGAAGCTGCCGTAGCCGCCGTTGCTGCTGTCATTGGTGTAGGCGCTCTCGAGGCCCAGTTGCAGGCGGGCGGAGCTGCTGCTGGAGTTGTAGCCCTGAACCTTGGAGCTGTTCGAGAAGCTGAGCAGCACCGGCGTCTGCGGATGGCCCAGCCGCCAGACGTAGCCGTAGGTGGTGGCGCCCGTTGCGGCGCTGTGATCCTTGACGACCGACAGCGGCACCAGGGCATTGGCTGGAGTCGCATTCACCTCCACCGAGAAGGCGCTGAAGGCCTCCGCGAGCTTCTGGCCCGGATCCGTTGGCAGCTTGCTGGTCCAGTTCCAGAGCGGCCACTGCAGGGCGGAGCAGGTGAGGGTCATCGCGTCAGCTCACCGGGTCCTTGAGACGCACCACCAGGCGTGAGGGGCCGAGCTGCAGCCACTCGCTGCCATCGGCCGCCTTGATGTACCCCAAGCTGGTGAAGGTGCGGTTGTAGAGCGCCAGGTCGGCCGGCAACGCCACCGGATCCCACCACTGCACCGGCGGCAATGGCTGCTGGTAGAAGACCGTCGGTGTGATCGGCAGCCACTGGGCCGGACGCACCAGCATCAGCGGCGCCGCCGATGAGAAGAAGTCAGCGCGGAAGGCGGTGGAGAGCTGCACCTGGGGCCGCGCCAGGTTCCAGGCCACCGTGGCGATCACACCGGCCATGTCGGTGAGCGAGAGATGCCATTGGCCTGAGACCACGTCCATGGCGATCAGCAACGCCACCGCCTGGCGGTTGGAGAAGCTGTGCTGAGAGAAGGCAAAGCAGAAGAACTCCTGGCCTGCCGCCAGGGAGGAGGCCACCACCGCCCCCAGGGGAAGCGGTTGAGGGGGCAAGGTGATCAGGGAACTGGTGGTGCCCACCCCGCCCGTGAGGCTGCCGTGGCCACCGAGGGCCGTGCCCGGCGTGAATCCCGAGGCCAGTCCGGCGTGGGTCGTCACCGCACCGCTGCTCAGGTTCGCCACCCACTGGCTGATCAGCTCCACCGGCTGGCCGCCGCTGAGCGCCGCCAGGCGTGCCTTGAGCGTCCAGCCGCAGAAGCCCGGTGCATCAGCAGGGCCAGTGAGCACGATCAGCTGCTGGGTGGGGTTCTGGCCGTTGGCGGCGGTGATCCAGGCCATCAGCAGGGCATGGGCCTCACCAAACAGGCCCGGGAGCGCAAAGCCCTGGTCGCCGCGGCGGCTGAGATCGGTGATCGTCGCCGCCATCAGCTGGCCACCGAATCGTTGAGCACCAGGGCCAGCACGCTCAATGTCGCCGTGTGGGCACCAGAGACCTCGGTGCGCAGCCGCGCCCAGAGCCGCTGCTGCAGGGGGCTCTCGCCGTTGCTGAAGCTGCTGCCGGGCGCGAGTTTGAGCAGCGGTGTTTCAGCCGAGAAGCGCAGATCGAGCAGCACACCGGCCGAGAGCGGTGGGTCCTCCTCGATCGGCCGCGCCGCATCAGCTGTTCGCGCTGCCGGGGAGTCGTAGAAGCTCACCCAGGCCGGCGTCGAGCAGCTCACCTCCAGGAAAAGGCCATCAACACCAAGGCCCGCAAAGCTCAGATCCACCACCGAGGGCCCGCTCAGAGGCCCACTGGTCTGCTGCTCAAGGGCCCGCCTGGGCGTGTCGATCCGCGGTACCCAGCTGGGCATCAGGGGATCACCTGGATCTTGCGGAGCGCCCGCACCGTCTGGGGAAATGTCTTGCCCAGCGGCTCCCAGTTGCCATAGAACCAGTCCTGCACCTGATGGGTGGTGGCCGAGTCCTGGGTGGAGGTGCCCATCCCGCCGGCCAGGAACTCCTGGGCACCACCGATCGCAAACAGCGGGAAGGCGGTCTGGGCAGGAGCAGAGAAGGTGTAGTTGGCACTGGCCGGCACCGCATAGGGGTTGGCGCCGTGGGTGGTCACGTTGCCCTCGCTCCCGTCCGGCTTGAAACGCCGGTAGAGGATCTCCAGCTCGAACAGCGCCGGGATGTACCAATCCGAGAAGGTCGCAATGGTGAGCCCGCGCGCCCATTGCGTCGCCGGGTGAGCCGCATCGTTGGCGGCGTTGCTGTTCGCCCAGCCGTCAAACGTGCTCGATGCGCCGGTGGTGAGCGTGCCCGTGGTCTTGCAGGCCCGGATGCTCTGGCCTGTTGCCTTGGGAGAAACAATCAAGGCGTGGGTGGCCACGCCATTCATGCTCTGGGAGATCAGTCCGCCGTAGAAGCCGCCTTCGTAGGCAGCACCGATCGCCGGCAGGCTGGCCACCGGGGTTCCCGTGGGCGCCGCGCCGAGTTTGTAGACATCGCCGTTGCTCTGATCGAGGTAGAGATCCCCCTCGATCTGACCAGGAATAGAAGCTGGCGGCGGGCCGCTGCCCACGAACCAGCCGGTGCCACGGGCACCCTGGGCGCCGGCGAGGCCGGTGGCACCGATCGGCCCTTGGATGCCCTGCGGCCCTGCAGCACCGGTGCTGCAGGCCGGTCCGCTCGGCCCGGTGGGGCCGGCAGGGCCTACGCTGCCGGTCGGTCCAGCCGGGCCAGCAGGGCCTGAGATCGGCCCGGCGTTCACCCAGTTACTGCCGGCTGCGTTCCAGCTGTAGAGGCTGTTGTTCTCGTCCTGAACGATGTAGGCGTCACCCTGCACCTGCCCGCTGCTTGGCAGCGCCGAGAAGGTGGGAACACTGCCCTTGAGGTTGATGCCCGTGCCGGCGGTGCCCTGCGGGCCAGCCGGTCCCTGCGGTCCCGCTGCTCCCGCACTTCCGGCTGGGCCGGTGGCTCCCGCTGGCCCCTGGCTGCCGGCGGGGCCAGGTGAACCCTGGGGACCAGCATTTCCCTGGCTGCCTGCCGGGCCCGACGCCCCCGTGGGTCCCGGCACCCCCTGCGGTCCGCGGATCGAGCCGGTGTTCGCCCAGGCAGTCATCAGCTAAGCCGTGCGTCCTCACGTCCTATTGCCAGCGATGCGAGCAGGTCTGGTCAGGCCAGGCGCCAGGCAGCGCCGTTCCAGATCCGCAGTGGTTTCACCACCCAGTCCGTGCCGCTCCAGATCCTGCAGGGCCTGAGGATCCAGGTGTTGCCATTCCAGCTGGCGAATTCGCCGCTGCCCAGCGGCGGCGGCAGGTCCTCGAGCCAGAAGAACTCGGTGGTGATGATCGCTCCGGCCGGGCCCCGGTCCCAGCGGTCCGAGCCACCGCTGCAGGGCAGGACACGATCACGGCTGCTGCGGCTCATGGCTCAGCCGGCCGCAAAACGGACGACACCTTTGGAGGTTCCGGTGGTGGTGGTCGTGCAGAGCTGGAGCAGCGCCAGGCAGGAATCGTTGGCGATCTCCGGCAGCGCCAGGGCGGCCCAGTCGAACACCTCCGCCTTGTTCGCCACCACCGTGAACAGGCCAGCGCGGTAACGCGTGCAGGTCACACCAAAATTGCCAGCGGTGCCGGTGGTGGCACTGAGCGTGACACTGTTGACCGCTTTGATCCCCGTTTTGCCGGCGGCAAAGGGCAGGATCTGATAGAGGCCCGAGGCACGGCTGGTGGCCGCCAGGGGCACGGCCACGTTGCCGCTCGTGTCGTCGTCGTAGGTCACAGCCACGGTTGCGGTGACCCCGGTAGAGCCGGTGTCGGCGTACCACTCCAGCCACCACTGCAGCTGGCTGTGATCCGCCTGGCCGATCCGCTCCGGCTCGATGCCGACAAGGTTCAGCGGCAGGTTGGTGGTCTGCAGCGTCGCCAGGTTGCCCACCAGGCCGGCCTGATGGCAGAGGCGGTCATGGATCTCCAGGGTGCTCGTCGCCAGGCTGCTGGCCACATCCACCCAGGCCAGGTAGTTGCTCATCGGTGCCGTCTGGTTGACCAGGGGCAGAGCACCGAGCAAGTCCTTGTTGCAGAGCGCCGCTGCCGCTGGGATCGCCCCCTGGCCTGGTTGGCCGTTTGCCCGCCAGAGCGAATAGAAGCGGCCAGCGACAGCGTTTGAAATCGAGGCCTTGTCGAACAGCGCGTGGCGTGAGTTCGCCAGCGCGGCGATCAGCTGGTCACGGCTCGTGATCGCCATCAGTTCGTGTCCACCCAGAGGTCGTTGACCTGCGGGTTGGCCGGTGGCGTTGGCCCCACCGTCAGCCGTGAGGCGTCGAGCTTGAGGGTGAGTGCCGCCTGCAGGTCGGCTTGGCTGCTAAGGCTGCCGGTGATGCCTCCCCAGACGCTCGGCCCTACCGGGCCTTCCGGCCCCCGCAACGACAGCCCGAGGGCGCCCCAAGACGTCATCCACTTCCCCAGCAGGTCACGCCTTCTATTGCCACTGACCGCAATGCGGCGAACCGCAACGCCGCGAACTCAGGCGATCAGTTCGAAGACCTGGCCGTTCGTGCGGTTGAGGTACAGATCCCCCGGCTCCGGCGGGGGGTTGAGCCCCTCGCTCGGCGGTGGCCCATCGCCTGCGTACCAGCGGGTGCCGCGGCTGGCGGCGCCGGAGCCATTCATCACCACCAGCGATGGCTTGCCATCCACCGGCGATGGCAGCAGCGCCAGGCCGCCCTGGGGGTGCAGGCGCAGCCGCCACACCTCGGCGCGGCTGCCGTTGTAGGCCAGCCCGTCAAGGCCGTCGCTCGGCACCAGAGGCTCCACGCCCGCCAGGGAGCCACCCACCCCTCCGGTGCCGCAATTGACGGAGGCCATCGCATGGGGCGGCAGGGGGCAACCCAGCAGCGCCACCGGCAACGTGGCGATGTTCACCCCCATCGTCACCGTCACGGTGAGATCCAATCGCTGCCAGTAGACGTGCCGCACCTTCGGCACATCCGGCCGGTAGGGCGTCCAGGGCACCGTTTGGCTTGTGCCATCGCCCCAATCCACCTGAAAATCCTGGGCCGGCAGCCCCAGCGGGTTCACCGCCAGCTCGATCGGTGCTGAGCCGAGCGGATCATTCCAGCGGCTGGGGGCTGGCATCCAGAAAAGCTCCAGCGGCAGGGCCGGCACCGGCCCCAGCCGAAAGCTCAGCTCCAGCCAGCGCGGTGCCTCATGGAGCAGCACCCATTCCTCGCTGCCCGGGCAGCCCACCGGCGGGATGATCCGCACCCGCCCATTGGTGTCATCGAGGCCAGTGGGCAGCGGGTACGGCATGGCGGTGCGACGGGATCAGCACAGCAGATCCAGCGGCAGGGCCGGGAGCTCGCCTCGGGAGTCAGGTTCCGCCTCGGCAGTCAGGCCACCGGAGGCCAGCCGCTCGGCCTCAGCCACCAGCTCGGCCTTGGTCATGCCCGGATCCAGCGGCACGCCATAGCGTCGCTCCACCTCAGCGATGATCTGCGCCTTGGTCATCGCCGCAAACTCAGGCAGCGGGGCCGCTACAGATGCATCCGCAACCGCGGCACTTGCAGAGCCGGCGGCCACCACCGGAAGCAGGAACGGCGTGCTCCTGCCCGCACTGTTCACCGCCACCACCGGCAGCCGGACGGGTTCAGTGATCAGGCTGCAATCCAGCTGGAAGCTCAACTCCGTGGCGCCCAGGAAGCTGTACTCACCCGCCTCTGCCTGGCTCTCACCCCAGACCTCAAGGTCACCATCAGCAGAGAAGCCAGTGCCCACCACGCAGGCCTCCACGACCTCGCCCTTGACCACGAACGGTCCGCCCTTGATCGCGGTGACCGTTGGCAACGCAGCAGGCGGATCCGGTGGATCCACTGGCGATCCATCACCGTCCTCCCCATCACCACCGGCAAGCTCTGGAGGATGCGCCGTCCAGCCGAGGGCCTGCCAGCCATCCATGTGACAGGGGAAGCAGAAGCGGCTCTGGTCGCCAAAAGTGATCCGCACCATCCCTTCCGGGGCCGCCACGCTCAGCAGGGAATCGGCATCGGTGAGGGCCATCGGGATGGTCGGATCAACGGGGCGAATGCGGTCGGAAGGTCCCTCCGGGACGGGGTTGAGCTCCGGAGCGGTCGGTACCGTCGGATCCGAGCCCTCCGTCAGGGGTTGAGGCGGCGCCCAGGGAGTGCCGGGCTGCGTCGGCCGGACCAGTGAGCTTTCAGAGTTGCTCATCGGCTCAGGCGTGGGTGAGGCTGACGTGGGCACCCGCCGGCGTCGATGGCGTCAGGGTTGCCCGCGCAAAGAAGAAGCAGGGATCGACCACGTTGGCCAGATCACCGGCAGCAGGCACCAGAGAACCGCCGCTGATCGTCGCCTCGATCTGACCGCCGGCGGCGGGGATCGCCACGGTGGCGGCCGTTAGCCAGGTGCCGGTGGTGCCGTCCTTGAGCAGCGGCGCCACCTCCAGCACCGCCGTCACGGCGGCGGCGGCACCGGGATGGGAGAACAGCAGGGAGAAGCTGTCGGTGGTGTCGAGCGGAACGCTCAAGCGCACGATTTCTGCACTGACGCGGGTGCGCTCGAACGGGTCGGTGGCGCTGTAGTTGATCCAGCCCACCAGCGTCGTGACGGCATCGATGAGCTTGTTGCCGGAAGCGGTCATGGTCGTGTCCTCAGGGGAAACAGATCGAGCGGTGTGGCCTTCTGGGCCTCAGGTCAGAGCGGGGCCGATGTTGAACAGCCGTCCGATCGCCTTCTGATCGCAGACGGCAAAGCCCACGTACCAATCGACGCGGGTGCGGAACACCGGGGCGTCCTGGACTTCCCCGAAGTCCCGCACCGAGATGCCGTAGCGGCCCTCGAACGGGCCCTGCAGGCCGGTCATCTGCTCATCGCCAAAGGCACAGCAGTAGATCGAGGTGGTGCCGCCCGCCTCGCCGAAACCGAGCACGTCGTTGCCGTTGGCGTCCTCCTCCAGGCAGAGGATCTCGGTGTCCTCAAACCAGTGGCGGCCGTCCATCACCTGATAGAGATCACCGCCAGCGGCGCGGCAGGCGGAGCTGATCTGGCGGCGTCCTGCCTTGCTGGTGAGCAGCACCTTCTCGCTGCCGTAGGCATTGACGGAGTCGACCAGGGTCTCCAGCCGGGTGAGCTTGACGCTGCCGGAGGTGTTGTCGACGGTCTGGGGGCCGCCGGGGGTGAGCCGCTTGCTGAGGCCGTTGAAGGCGCGGGGGTCAAAGGCGGCGTCGCCATTGATCACGGCTGCTTCGAGGGTGAGCCGCATCGAGCGCACCTTCTGCTCGGTCTGGCTGGCCCTGGCCTCGGGGCCGTTGAGGTCCACGATCGAGCGGTCCACATCGAGATCACCACCAAAGAGGTGGACGAACTCGGTGTCGTTTTCGACGGCGCCGTAATCACGCCGGTAGCCCTCGTTGACGGCGCGGAAGCCGACGCGGGGCATTTTCTTCTCGACGGCGAACTTGAGAGCACCACCAAGCAGGTTGCGGAAGGGCAGGCGGCTGATCAGTTGACCCTCGGTGAAGGTCTTGATCACGGCCAGGCGCTCCACCCGCGTCTCGTGTTTGGCAGCCTCGATCAGGGAGAGGCCCATGCTTGCTCCGGGTGTACCCAGCAACGTCACCCATCTATTGCCAGCAACAGAAATGGTTGGGGGCTGGTCAGGCCCCGTCATGGTGCGGGGTGGCCTCAAGGGCTGACGCGAGCGGCAAGGCCGCCCTTGACCCCACCCCGCCCGGCTTTGGGGTCCTTCTCCAGCTCCCCATGGCTTCCGCATTCCGCCGCGCTGCTCTGGAGCGCCACAGCTCCGAGTCCCTCGATCGCATCAGCCTCATCTGCCATTCGGCCTGGGTGCCGCTGCCGCGGCTCGCAGAGCTGGCCGATCAGATCCTCACGGAGCGCCAGTGCCTCAATCCGGTGCGCGTCATCCCCGGCTTCTGCGAAAGCGAGCTGCCCTATTGAGCGCAGCTCACGCCCGGCTACGGCCGGGCTTTTTCATGCCGATGGCAACAGAGAAGAAGCAAGCAGTGCTTCCCATGGCCACCCCAATGACCCCGGAGCGGTTCCAGGACCGCTGGGAGGCCTTCAAGGGCGAACCCCAGCAGGTCTCCGGCATCTGGGGCCTCTACGACTCGATCGCTCAGCTGGAGCGCAGCGGCGACATCCTCGATGAGCAGGCCGCCTGGGCGCTGAAGTTCAGCGAGAAACCTCCCGCTCGTCCAGGGCCACCAGCGCCCAGCGGTGGCCTCGATCCCCGCGGCTCAGAAGAAGCAGGGCTTGTGGGTCCCAAGATCGCCGCACCGGTCAAGCCGGGAGATTCCTACCTGCTCGTCAACGACCGCGACGAGGACATGGAGGCCTACGACCACACCGGGTCCTTCCTCTGGAAGGTGCCGTGTCTGGCGCGGGGGCAGGGTGCCGACAACAACTGGAAGTCCAACAGCACCGACACTCCGCCCGGCCTCTACAAGCTCGGCCAGATCTACCCCGACTACGAGCAGAACCCCAATCCCCCCTGCAGCGATACCGCCATGTCCTACGGCTGGTACAGCTTCGACATGGTCGAGCTCGAGAACCAGGAGATCAAAGTCGGCCGGGCCGGGATCATGCTCCACGGCGGCGGCTCCGGCTGCGGCTGGCCCGGTGCCTGGGCCGCCAACCAGGCCCTGCTGCCCACCCTCGGCTGCCTGCGGCTCCACAACATCGACCTGCGCGACAAGGTGCTCCCCCTCACCAGGAAGGGCACCGTCTATGTCGGCGTCTTCCAGGAGGCCTGATGGACACCCGCAACCTCCAGAGCTGGCTCAGCTTTCTCTGCTCCCCTGCCGTCACCGAGGCCAGCTGCGGCGTGATCGCACCGCTCACGCCCGAACAGGCCGCCGGCTTCATGGGCGCCATGGTGGTCGAAACCGGCTCCCCTGAGCTCTCGGATCTCGATGTAGTGGAAGCAGGCTGCGGCGCCGGGCGCGGCGCCATGCAGTACACCGGCCTGCGCCGTGGGCCCTACGACAAGGCCCGCAGCGAGGCCATCGCCCGCGGCCTCGATCCCAACTCCCCCGCCTGGCAGCAGCGCTTCTTCGCTGAGGAGTACGCCGGCCTGCACGATCCCCCTGAGGGTTCGCTGATCGGCTGGACCGAGGTGTTCGCCCTCTGTCCGGTGGAGCTCACGCCCGAGCAGGCGGCGGTCTACTGGACCGGCAGCGCCGAGGCCGCTGAGGGCTATTTCCGCCCCGGCAGACCCCACAGCGAGCGCCGTCAGGACGAGGCCGCCCGCATCTGGGCGCTCATCGAGGACGGCACCCTTTGCGTTCCCCTAGGCCCCCCCGCCTCGCGCTTGGCCTTGCACGTCTCATGAGCCATGGCAGGCAACGACCCGAGCGCGGCCCAGAGCCGGAAGCCCAGCTCCGATGCGGCAGCGGCAGCAAGCGATCAAGGGAAGACTGCCGGGGGGCGGCGCTCAGCCTCTGCGGGGAAACGCCGCTCGAGCTCACCCTTTGACCGTGAACGCTTCATCTTCCAGCTGCTGGCCGTCGTGATCCTCACCCAGCTCATGCTCTACACCCTGGCGACCGGAGTCTGCGGAAATGTGGCCTACAACCGGCGCCAGCAGGTCGCCGATGTCTGCCCTCGCGTTCTCGATCAGGTGACAGCGAGCTTTGACGCCACCATGAAACTGCTGGTGGCGCTGCTCGGTGGTGCGGCCCTGGAGCGTGGCAGTCGTCCCTGAGCGCAGCGGCTCAGAGCAGGGACGTGCCTGCAGCGTTGATCGACGCAGCAGGGGGGTTCGCACGATCAGCAGCAAGGCGCGGATCGAACAGGCGAAACAACAAGCCCAGGTCCTCTCCCGCCCAGCTTTCGCCGGTCAGGGTCTCCAGCTTGGTGCGCACGATCTGCTCCAGCTGGGCGCCGTTGCATTCCTGCAGCAGCACCGGCAGGTAGGGGTCCAGCTGGGCAAAGACCAACGGGGCGGACCTGAGGATGCGGCCCTGCACGAACCGCTTGGCGATCGGCTTGACGACGGCCTCGATCAGCCCCAGCACCAGGAAGGCAACCGCCAGATCAATCAACCAGTGCATCGGATCCCTCTGGGTGGTGTCAGGTGAACGGCCGCCTCGCAGGCGACGACAAAGGGCATTCGGTGCCTCTGCTTCCTGTTGCCAGCAGACAGATGCCGCCTTGGTCGGCAGGGGTGGTGATGGGCAGGGACAGCAGGGCCTGGAGTGGGCTGGCCTTCGGCTTGTCCTTGCTCAGCTTGGCCTCCTCCTACGTCGGGGCCTGGGGTCGCGCGTCCTACGCGATCAGGCCATGGCCCGCACCCCATCCCAGGCCGATGCCCTCTTCCATCAATTCCTGCCCCTCGCTGAATCCATCGCCCGCGGCATGGCGGCCAGCAGTCGCGTGATCGAGCTGGAAGATGCCCGCCAGGTGGCTCAGATGCAGCTCTGGCTCTCCTGCCGGCAGGTCACCGATCCAGCCTCTGCCGCCTGCTATCTCAGGCGCTGCATCAAAGGCGCCCTGCTCCACCACCTCCGTGATCACGGTCGCCTGGTGCGCGTGCCGAGGCGTCAGCACGAGAAGGGCGGCCACCCCTGGAGCCACCAGAGCCTGCACGCCCCTATGCCCAGCGGTGATCTCTGGATCGATCAGCTGGAAGCGCCCGAGCAGGAGCAGTCACCAGAGGGCGCCAGCGTGGAAGCCCTGCTGGATCGGCTCCCGGCGGCCCAGGCCGCGATCATCCGCCTCTCGGTGCTGGAGGGCCAGAGCCTCCGCCAGATCGGCCAGCAGTTGGGCATGAGTCCCATGTCGGCGCAGCGGCGCCGGCAGGCAGGCCTGGCCGCCCTCAGGGCCGAGCTGGCCTGAGGGCCCAGAGGGCCGGCTCAGGCCGGCCTAACAGCCCCGATCGGGGTCAAATTCGGGGAGCAGCAGGGCAAATTCAGGGAGCACCAGGCCAAATTCGGGGAGCAGTTCGGGGAGCTCAGGCCCGTGGGGCCTGCCCCTTTGGGGCTGGCGGTGGGATCGCGCATCATCCGCCGGGGCAAGGGCTGCGCGAGGCGCTTCGCGCCCCTTGCCTTTCCGGCGGTGCTGCTGGCGTCCCATCGCTGCGCTCCGGCGCCAGGTCCCATGTCCCTCTGGCTCGATTCCCTCTCCCGCGAGGATCCCGTCGCCCTCGTCCACTCCAGCCACCTGGCGCTCACCCGGCTGCTGCGCACCCACCGAGGCCAACCAATCCGCCGCCTCTGGATCGATCACCCCTATGGCGAGGAAGAGATCACCCTGCTGGAGGAAGAGCTCATCCCGGCGATGGAGCAGTTCCTGGCCCGCATCCAAGAGATCGATGCGTCGCTGGAGGCCGCCCATGAGGCAGAGATCGAGCGGGTCCAGGCCGCGATAGCAACAGAGCCACTGGCTGCGGCGGAGCGGCAGCGGCAGGGCTGGGGCCAGGCCGCCTGAGGGTCACTGATGGGGCCGCTCAGGGCGGCCCACCCGCTTCAACAGGTTGTGCCGCTGGCCGGCTCACGCAGCCACAAGAGCATGGATCGTGCATGGGCCTTCGCAGCTCGAACCCTTGTCGCCGTGAACCCAGTTTCATCCGTGGTAGCTACCATGGGTCACTACCCGATCAGGGCCTGCCATGGACACCGCACGTCTGTTCCAATCGGGCCGCAGCCAGGCGGTACGACTGCCGAAGGAGTACCGCTTCAGCGGCAGTGAGGTGGTGGTGAAGCATTTCGGCAATGGGGTGCTGCTGCTGCCCATCGATGACCCCTGGCAGACCCTGGAGGCGGGGCTGGCGGCCTTCGAGCCGGGATTTGTGATCACGCGCGAGCAACCCGAGGAGCAGATCCGGGAGGCGATCAGCCCATGATCTTGCTCGATACCAACATCTGCATCTACATCATCAATGCCAAGCCAGTAGCGGTATTGGAGCGGTTCAAGCATCACCGGCTTGGAGAGATTGGCCTCTGCAGTGTGGTAGCGGCCGAGCTGGCCTTTGGTGTGGCCAAGAGTGGTTCGGCGCGCAACCGCCAGGCACTAGAGATGTTTCTGGCCCCACTCACGATTCTGCCTTTTGACGAACGCGCCGCCTGGGCCTATGGCGACCTGCGTGCGGAGCTGGAAGGCCGGGGCACACCGATTGGCTCACTCGACACGATGATCGCGGCCCATGCCCTGAGTCAGCAGGCCACGTTGATCACCAACAACACCCGCGAGTTTGCCCAGGTGCCCGGCCTGCATGTTGAAAACTGGGTACCAACGCCGTAAGGCGCCCCGAAGGTCCTCTGAGCTCCGCAGGATTCAAATCACCAGGACTTGCCCTTGCGCAGGTAGGCCTCCACTTCCGCTTTGCGGATCACCCGCGACTCGTGGTTGTTGCTGATCTGCACGAGGCCGCCACTGATCCTGGCCGTCACGCGCCAGGGGCCGGCAGGACCTGACGGTGCGGGCTTCTCGCCCAGCGTCGAGCCGAGCCGATCACCGGTGGCAGCGCCACGAGGAACAGGAGGCATCAGCACAACAGCAAGACGTCAACACCCCTTGCCAGCGGCAACCGTGGCCTGGCAATGGAGCCTGAACGCAAGCAGCTCAGCCATGCCCGCCACCATGATCAGCGCCAGATCGATGAAGACCCCGGCTCAGATCGCCCGGGTTCACGCCAAGCCCCGCACCGGCGTCTGGCCGCAGCGGGTCGTCGGCGCACCGGGCGTCGCCTTCTCTGTCGCCATGGCCCCCTCGCGGGGCAGCTTCGATCGGCAGATGACCAAGACGACGCTCTCCCGCCCGTCACGGGTGCGGCGCACCGGCGGCTGGAACAGCGGTGATCTGCTGCGTGACTAACCCCCCTGGGGATGGGTCGCGCGGGCTTCCTCATGGTCGCCCCACGGGCAAGGGCTGACGCGAGCGGCTCGGCGACAGGCGCCGTCGCCGCCCTTGCCTGCGCGGGGCACCACTCGGGCGTCCCGCGCTTTGCCGGCCATGGCCGCGTCCCAGTCCCGCTCACGCAAAACCTTCGAAGGCCCCACGGCAGAGGAGAAAATCGTCGCCTCGTTGATCGAGCTGATGGAGGCCGGATCCGCCCCCTGGCGGCGGCCCTGGGATGGCAGCGGCGGCGGCCACCACGTCAATCTGATCTCGGGTCATCGCTACCGCGGCGCCAATCCGATCCTGCTCACGCTCGGCATGCACATCCGGGGTTCTGCCCTGCCGTTCTGGTGCGGCTTTGCCGAGGCCAGGAAGCTCGGCATCTTCCCCCGCAAGGGCAGCAAGGCGGTTCACATCCTGCGGCCCCAGCTCCACAGCCGCGAGGAGCCAGGCGAAGGCGGCGAGGTCACCCTGCGCAGCTGGGCCAGCTACCGGCCAGTGGCGGTCTTCAATGCCGTCGATCTCGAGGGCGAGGCCCTCGCTGGCCTGATCGAAGCCCGCCAGGCAGCAGAAGGCGCGGAGCCCAAGCCGGAGCCTGAGCGCTTGGAAGCGGCAGAAGCCGTCCTGGGTGCCTGGCCAGTGCCGGTCAGCTTTGGGGGGGATCGGGCTTGCTATCTGCCGGGGATTGATCGGATCCAGCTGCCCGATCGCGGCAGCTTCCACTCGCCTGCGGCGTTCTGCGCCACCTGGGCCCATGAGCAGATCCACTCCACCGGCCACGAATCCCGCCTGAAGCGTGATCTGGGCGGTGCCTTCGGGAAGGCGCTCTACGCACGCGAGGAGCTGGTCGCTGAGCTGGGGGCAGTGTTGCTGGGCGATCGGCTGGAGATCGGCAGTGAGATCGAAAGCCATGCCGCCTATCTCGGCCACTGGATCGAGCTGCTCAAGGAATCGCCCAAGGTGCTGTTTCAGGTGCTCAGCGAGGCGTGGCAGGCAGTGGATCTGATCTGTCCGGAGGCGGCTGGAGAGGGGGAGCACCAGGGTGAGGAGGCGGTGGCCAACTAAGAGTTTGCGGAAAAACCACCTGAACGCCCGCGTTTTTCCCTCCTGAGAGCTGATCACGCTCCGTCCGGGCTGGTTTTCAGCGAATCAGCGGCTCAGAACGCCCATTTCAGGTGTTTTGCCCC